>NZ_JBHILQ010000069.1:0-2504 GCF_042193395.1 Bartonella sp. TT29SHDZB | reverse complement strand
AATGTCATTAAAACCGTTTGCGATATCAGAGATTAGCGACCCGTCTCAAGTACGGGTCGTTTTGTATTCGGGGGAAGGTTTTGTGCATGCGCCGCTTAATGGCGTTTTTGATTTACTGAAAGCCGCTTTGAAAACGGAGCTTGATGGTTCACTGAAAGATTTAGAGAAGCGCTTAGAGGCATTAAGAGAAGAGTTTGAAGATTTGAAAGAGTGTTCATTTTAGGTTTAATGAAGGAATAAAGCATATGAAAATACCCGATCATAGTCATGAGTATTTGATACCAATAGCAACGAAAGAGGAAATCAGAGAAGGAAGTTCGCAAGATAGTGTTGTTGTTCCTAAGATTTTAGGGACGGCATCTTTGTATTCGTATGAAACTTTTGCACCATTAGAACAGGTTGTTAATGCAAGGCAAGAGTCTGAAAAAGCCATGTCGCGTGCGAATGGCGCGCAACAGGTTGCAGAAGAATCGAAGAGGGTTTCGGAACAAGCGCTTAGCGAAGTGACGAAAACAGTTCAAACAGCGACAACAGCGCTTACGACGTCTCATGAAGCGAAGGAAGAAGCTAAAGCAGCGACGACAACGGCTAGCCTTGCGAAAGAGACAGCGGATACAGCCAATGGCTTAGCAGAAGAAGCCAAGAATACTTCTGATGCCGCGAAGCAAATGGCAGAAGAGGCGAAGGCAGGAGTCGATAGAGCTACAGGGGAAATAAGTGGTACGAAAGGTTCATTGGCTACGGCATTGCAAAGTTTTTCAGAGGTCAAGCAGGCAAGTGAGAATGCCGTCCATGTCTCGACAGAAGCAAAGAGATTAGCCGATGAATCGAAGTCCATTGCTGAACGTGCAGAACAAACAGCGAGAGATGCTTCCCAAACAGCAACAGAGACAACCCAAGTAGCAGCGACCGCGGTAGCGACGAGTCATGAAGTTAAGACGATAGCAACACAAGCAAGTCTTAAGGCGGATGGAGCCAAACAGACAGCTGATGATGCTAAGGATATTGCAGAAGCGGCGAAAAGTGCAGCAGAGAGTGTAACAGAGAAAGTAGATCAAGCACTAAGAGAGGCTAGCGATGCAAAATCTAAAGCAGAAGGCTTAGAAACAATAGCCAATGAAGCAAAATCCACGAGTGATCATGCAAGCCAAACCGCTTTGAGTGCAAAAAGTTTATCAGAAGAAGCGAAGAGTGTTGCGGAGCAAGCAAAAGAAGAAGCTGATACGACGAAGCAAGGGCTTGGAGAGGTCAAGAGTTCATTAGACACGGTGACCGCAACGACAAATTCTGCGAATACAGCCGCCTCTGAGGCAAAAGTGTTAGCGGAAGAAGCGAAGAGTGCATTGACAGAAATTCAAGAGAAGGCACAGAGGAACAGTAACAGTCTTTCTGAACTTCAAAATAAGGTAAGTTCTCTTTCCACTAGTTTTTTAGAGGATGTGCGTTTTAATCAACCTAGCAGAATTCTGGAAGACGATCCGGAAAATAGAAAAGGTCTTGTGATCAATGAAGGGGCGTGTTTTCGCGTTTATCATGGTGGTGAGAATGGGGGTAGGTCCATCTTTTTCCGCACTCCAGAGCGTGGAAGGATGACTTTTGAAGAATATATTGAAGCAGGAAAGGATTATTATATATATATCACTACAAAAGATCAGATGAATAAGATATCCTTTGAAATTTCGCAAAATCCGACAGCTCCTAATGGCTATACAGAGGATAATTCTCAAAAGATTGGTGGATTTCATACGCTTTGTGCAGATGTTGGTGAGATTGAAGATCATCCGTTATCGGGTTATCAAGCGGGGGATATTCTCCCTAATTCTGTTTGGTGTCTCAATCACCGTCCACGTAGTGACCCAGAGGGAATGGTTTACGATCCGTGGAAGAATATTTGGGTTGATATTTATCTTCAATCAGGGACAGATGAAAATACGAAGTCTGCCTATGGTGTTCCGATTACAACCAATCGTAGCTATTCTGACCATCACGTGGATTTGTCGTCTGTTAATAAGAGATTTTTGACGAGTGATGAGTTCGCGTCTTGCATGTATGGAATCAATTCGGGAACCAGTATTATAGGCAATAAAGCGCCTTCTCCCAAAACGTCTGGAGGACACGTTGATACAAACAATAGACGGATGATTTCGTATATCGGTTGTGAGGATGGTTGCGGTTATGTGTGGCAATTTTTGTCTGGTTGTTATCCCGTGACGAAATGGCATACAGGGGAGCAAGGAAGCAGTTTACGTGTAGACGTAAATGTTATGTTGGGAGGAGGCGATTGGTCCGGTGATGCTAGTAATGGTGAATTTGCGCGGAATTTTGCGCATTCTCGTTATGTGGAAGATGAAAAAATAGGTGCCCGTGGATGTAGCGACCCACTTTATTATAATTAGCGCGAGATTGATTAGAACATCATTTTATCCAGCCTCACTTTTGTGGGGCTTTTTTTATGGAGCGTCAGATGAGAAAGATATCGAAAGAAGGATTAGAGCTTATCAAAC
>NZ_JBHILQ010000068.1:0-2521 GCF_042193395.1 Bartonella sp. TT29SHDZB | reverse complement strand
AAGAAACTTATGGATTGTCCAACTATCACACTTCAAACCGCAAGTGGAATAGAAAAAGTCATTCCTTGCGCAAAAATCACAGCAAAAGGAATTGGTGTGCTGTCTCAAGAGCTTAAAAGACAAAGCATGCATTAAGAGGAGGTTATCATGATAAAAAAGAAATATAAACTCACTGATGAAACAATCAAAATTGATGGAATAACGCTTTATCGCATACGCGCCTTAAAAGATTTTGATGATGTCAAAGAAGGCGACCTTGGAGGCTTTGTCGAGAGTGAATGGAATCTTAGCCATGATGATAATTGCTGGGTTGGTGGTGAGGCGTGGGTTTATGAAAATGCCAAAGTTTATGAAAATGCTAAGGTTTATGATGATGCCGAAGTTTATAATAACGCAAAAGTTGGTGGTAATGCCATAGTAGCTGGCAAAACAGCATTTTATGGAAGTGATGCTATCTTAAGGTAGAGGCAAAAACCATGGAAAAGAAATACGAACTTACTGATGAAACAACTGAGGTTGATGGCAAAACTCTCCACCGCATTCGTGCATTAAGGGATTTTGATGATGTTAAAGCAGACGATCTAGGCGGTTTTATACAAAAAGAAGACAATCTAAGTCATGATGGCAATTGCTGGGTAGGCGATGATGCAAAAGTCTATGGTTATGCCAAGGTTTTTGATGATGCACATGTTTATGGAAACGCTCGTGTGGATGGTCATGCAAGAGTTTATGACAAAGCCAAGGTTTTTGGTGATGCTTATATTGATAACATTGCTGATATTTACGAAAATGCATGTGTTTTTGGTAGTGCATCTGTTACCGGAGAAACTAATATTTTTGGCAATGCGCAGATTTTTGGACATGCTCGTGTTTTTGCCAGTGCACAAATCTACGAAAATGCACAAGTTTCCGGTGGTGCATTTATTAGTGGAAAAGCTGAAATTTATGGAAATGCTAAAATCTATGACAGTCCATTGATTTCCATTAGAGCAAAAGTTGGGGGAAATGCCAAAATCTATGGTGATGCATTTATTCATGGAAACGCAGAGATCATCAATGATGAAATCATCACAACGGGCGTGAGGCAATAAACCATGGAAAAGAAGTACGAACTTACTGATGAGAAAGCTGAGTTTAAAGGGGTAACTCTTCACCGTATCCGCGCTTTAAGAGACTTTGGAGTTATTAAAAAAGGTAATTTAGGCGGCTTTATAGAACATGAAAACAACCTATCGCATCATGGTAATTGCTGGGTAGGTGGTAATGCATTCGTCTTATCTTGTGCTTGCGTTTACGATAATGCTCAAGTTTATGATGATGCTGAAGTTTATGGTAGTGCACGAATTAAACATAATGCACATGTTTACGGTTTTGCCGAAGTTTATGGAATGGCAACAGTTTCCGGTAATGCACGTATTTATGGCGACGCAAAAATTTATCGTGATGCGGATATTGATGGCGATAACGTCATGTCCACTGGAGAAAAAGCATGGTGAAAAAATACGAATTGACTAATGAAACCACCGATATTGTAAGTTGCCATACATTGTACCGCATTCGTGCTTTAAGAGATTTTGATGATGTTAAGGCTGGGGACCTTGGGGGCTTTATAGAAAATGAAAGCAATCTCTCTCATGATGGCAATTGCTGGGTCTATGATAATGCTTGTGTTACTTGGGGTTCAAAAATTTATGACAATGCAAAAATTTATAATAACGCCCGAGTATATGGTGGTGGTCGCATTTTTGAAAACGCACAGATTTACGGAAATGCAATTGTTTATCCCAATGCAAGAGTTTATGGCGACGCAAAAATTTACGGAGATTCAGAGATCTGCGGAGAAAGCCGTATCACAACAAACGAGAAAAAATAAATCATGTATAAATATGGAATTAAACCTACCTTGTGTGCACAGTTAGTTGTGAGAAATACTCACAATCTAGGTGAACTTTGTATCACTATCTCTGGGTATAAAGACGAGCCTTATGTAGATACCATAATTTCTGAAGACATAATGCAGCCTATAAAATCCAAACTCTAACAACCAAACCAACTTTTAACACATGCGTGATTCACGCCACGGGGGAATTGCGCTCAAATAGGAGGAAATCAAGATGAGTGAACTAAGTACCACACAAACGGAATTAGTGGAAACAACGAACAATTGTGAAATCAAACCTACAGCTATGGAGCTTATTTTAGAAAGAGCTTTAGAAAATGATGTCGATATGGATCGTCTCAAGCGTCTTCTTGAATTGCGAGAACAAGAGATAAAACGACAAGAGCGCCAAAACTTTGTCCGTGATCTTTCTGCTATGCAAATGGAATACAAAGATATCGAACAAAACGCCATTAATACACATACTAAAAGCCTCTATACAACGCTTGATAAATATATTGATGCAATCAAAGAACCTCTTGCAAAACATCACTTTGCCTTGTTTTCTCGTATCAAAGACCAGAGTTCAAATGACATAACTGTAGAAATGACTTTAAAGCATATATCGGGCAATGAAATATC
>NZ_JBHILQ010000067.1:0-2560 GCF_042193395.1 Bartonella sp. TT29SHDZB | reverse complement strand
GTGAATGATGCCAATCACTATGCTGTTGAAACCATTGGCAACCCTGCTTATCCATTAGAGTTGTTTCAAAGGGTTATTACTGTAAGTTTAGAAACAATGAAAATTGTTAAGAACTTACCAAAATTAGAAATTAGAGAAACTGAATAGATTTGGCATACTCACATAATGGGTATGCTAAACGCACAAGGGGTATAAGGTCTTATACCTATAGGTTCCTATACCCCCTTTATACATTGCTTACATATAATCTTAATATGCGTTATTCTAAAAAGAAGAAACTTGCACTTTTAGATACTCTACTTTGGGACGATAAGCCCCTCTTTGGCTAGTTTCTCGACAGTTGTTTCTGCAACGCTTACTATGAGATTAGAAAATGATGCAAAAGCATTTCCATTGCTAGAGCCTTTTGCTAGCCATATGGTTTCTTTGTTTTTTGTATTGTGAATAAGGTAAACACTAACGCTTATGCCGGGCTTACTAATATTATGTCCACCGCTCACATAACCTGGTGTCGTTACAGTTCTTATGGTAGTAAAGTGTCCAACTTCCGAAATAGTACTTGTAGAGGTTCCTGGATGATATGTTGGCGGGATATACGTCTGTGATATATCACGATTATCAACGCTAACTATTAGGAGTGCATCTGCGCCTTTATTTGTTATAATTTTCTCTTTCTCGTTATAGGAATAATTACGAGTTGGAGGGAAAAGTTCTAATCCTCTCAATATCTGTACATTGTATTTAACGAGGGATTTCTCAAAGGTGTCTTCAAGTTCTTTTTGCTCAAAAATAGACATGCCAACACCTCCTATAACCACCTTTTTGGTTTGAAATCGTCCCTTGTAGTTTGGATCAACAATTCCGGTCAAGTGTGTTACTTGATTATCCCAAGGACCACAAGCTGTGAGTATTAACAAACAAAATAAAATAAAAAACTTCATCATCATAAACCTTTGATTAATATCAAAAGTCTAATAATGTATTTATAATTCAAATCAAAGATACGATTTGAACTTTTAAATAATTTTTTTAGATTGTTTTGCAAAATTTAAGAAATCCACTCTTAAATAGAATTAGATTTTTTTACATTGCCTTTAAGAGGTTATACCGTAATCTAAAATGGATAGCTTTATTGTTATCAAAAGCTTTGTTTAAAGTGTGTTATGTATATTCATTTTGCTTATAGGTTTTGAAGGTGTAAAAACCGTCACCCCTCCCTCAAAACGTATATTATTGATTGAATTTAGAGGTTATATTATCAATATGGGTTGTTTTTTTAAGATCTATAAAATATTAACATATTGAAAAATAACATTTTTAATTTTTATCGTTTTTTTATCTAAAAGGGGCAACCCTCAAAACTCAAAAACCCGTCAAAACTCATAACCATAATGATCTTGATAGCATCTCTTATGAGTTACAAGCTATCTTTTGAAAAGCTTTAAAGAATCACATGATTTTCATAAAGCACGTTGTAATCATTCTCTAAATCATAAGGTTATCATTCAAAAGAACTGATTAAAATGCATAAAAGGGATTTTGATAACGTAATCAATTTTTAATTTCATACGCTTTTCATAAGACACGTGTTAATCACTCACTAAAAATATAATTTTATCTTTTAAAAAGAACTAATCAAAATAACAAAAGCCTATTAAAAAGGATTTTGCTAATCTCTATAATTATCAGTTTCTATTGAGATGTTTTCATAAGTGTTTTCATAACAGACAATAAATCGCAATTATCCTATTTATCATTTCTCTTATGAACATGAAAAATGATGCCATGGCTATAAAGAACATAACAACTATAGAGAAAGCAAAAATGCAAATGAAAGCATTTGTTATAAAGACAGTCCCTATAAAGGCTGTTAAGTCTAAAATGTGTTATTAAAAGAAATTAACAGAAATCTTAAAAGCCATTTAGTGACAAAATTGATAGGTTATAAAGTTTAAAATACGCATTATGAGAGCGTTTCTAAAATATTATAAATGTATAAGATTTAGAAAATACGCAATCGTTTCACAAAGCCCGTAATATAGCTTTAAAAGCACATAAACATAAAAGAAGCAATTAATAAGCATAAGATATTATCAATACACAACGTATTTAAAAAATACAAAAAAATATCAAAAAAGATAAAATATTATTTGACAATAAATACGTATTTTGTTATATAAGTACTCAAGTGATCAAAACACTTTGTGATTAGCGGATAGATTACGAAACAATCTTTCCAAAGCTTTTAAAAACTGGCTATCTTTTATGCTATGATTAGCATATATGATAATTTTGTCGGGTGTAGTTACGCCATAAAATACTCTTATGAGAAAAGCGTAACAACGGACTAATCACCGTGTTTTGAACGCCCGACGCCCCTTATAGGGTGTCAATTTCAAAACTCTTGATTAGGACATATTAGTATGAATACTACAGAAAAAACATCTCCAAAATACGAATTTATTGATGATTGTGAATATATTGATGGTCATTTCTTAACTCGAATTAGAGCCTTAAGAGATTTTGATGATGTCAAAAAAGGCGATTTAGGGGGGTATAT
>NZ_JBHILQ010000066.1:0-2591 GCF_042193395.1 Bartonella sp. TT29SHDZB | reverse complement strand
GGTGGCGCTGGCTATGATGCGCAAGGACAATGGAAAGCTCCAAGTTTTAAGGTTAAGACAGTTAAGGATGATGGTAACTCTGAAGAGAAAACTTATAGCAATGTAGCGGATGCTTTGGCTGGAGTTGGTGCTTCTGTTACGAATGTAAAAAATGAGATCAGCAAAGAGATTACGAATGTAGTGAGTGATAGCCTTGTTAAGCAGGATAGGATGGGTCTTATTACCATTGGTGCGGAAAGAGGTGGCAATAAAATCAATATTTTAAATCGTGATGGTGCTGCTCGAATTCTTTCTGGTGTTAAGGCAGCGCAAAATGGGGACGAGGCAGTCAATAAAGCGCAGCTTGATGCAAGTCTGAAGGATCTTTCCAGCAGCCTTCAGTCAGAAGATTCAGCCGTGGTTCTCTACGATAAAAAAGAAGGCGGAATAGTTGACTATAGCAGTGTGACTTTAGGTAAAGGTAAGGATGCAGAACCAGTTGCACTTCATAATGTCAAAGATGGTGTCATTGGTGAGAGTTCACATGATGCGATTACGGGTGGACAACTTCATATCATCACAGATGATTTATCAAAGATTTTAGGTGGCGATGTATCCTTTGATGGCAAAAACTATAAAGGACCAAAGTATGACTTATCGACAGTTTCTAAAGACGGTGAGGTAACAGATAAATCGCATACCGATGTTGGTTCTGCCTTTAAAGGACTTGATGATAATATCAAGAATGTGAATCAGCGTATTAAGGAAGTCTCAGAAGGGGTTGCACAAGATTCTTTATCATGGAGTAATGAAAGTAACGCCTTTGTAGCACAGCATAAAACGGAAGAAGGTAAAAAGGAAAACAGCAAGCTTACATCACTTGCGGCTGGCTCTATAGTATCAGGCTCGAATGATGCGGTTACGGGAGGTCAGCTTCATACCATAGCTTCTGATTTATCAAAGATTTTAGGTGGCAGCGTGTCCTTTGATGGTGAGAAGTTTAAAGATCCCACTTATACGGTGTCGAAAGTTTCTGAAGCTGGTGAAGTAACAAGCGAATCCTATAATGATGTAGGCTCTGCTTTTGCAGGAATTGATACGAATTTCATAAATGTGAATAAACATCTGTCTAATGAGGTCAAAAAGTTTAATGAAAAACTAAGTAATATTACGCAAGAAGTTCAAGGCGATGCTTTGTTGTGGAGTGATGCTGAAGGGGCTTTTGTGGCACAGCATGGAAAAGAAGATAAAAGAGCGAGCAGCAAGATTAAACATCTTGCCAACGGAGACGTTAGTGGAACTTCAAGCGATGCTGTAGCAGGAAATCAGCTATATGCTCTAGGTGACAGTGTTGCGCAGTCTTTAGGTGGTGGCGCTGAATATAAAGAAGGTAAATGGACGAATCCTAAATTCACGGTCAAGACCTTTGATGCTGATGGTGGATCTAAGGATCAGAATTATCCT
The DNA here is from genome assembly GCF_042193395.1 of Bartonella sp. TT29SHDZB. NCBI lineage: Bacteria > Pseudomonadati > Pseudomonadota > Alphaproteobacteria > Hyphomicrobiales > Bartonellaceae > Bartonella > Bartonella sp. TT29SHDZB. The sequence continues at coordinate 1,148 of NZ_JBHILQ010000066.1, read as the reverse complement.
GATGTAGCGAGTGCTTTAACAGGGGTTGGTAGTTCTATCACGAATGTTAAAAATGAGATTACAAAACAAATTACCAATGAAATTGCCAATGTTAGAGGAGATAGCCTTGTTAAGAAAGATGCAGATACAAATCTTATCACTATTGGTAAAGAAGTAGAAGGCAGTGAAATCAATATAGCCAACAAGACTGGTACGGATCGGACTCTTTCAGGTATTGGTGAAGCAACAAAGGATAATGAAGCTGTTAACAAGGGTCAGCTTGATGCAAGTCTGAAGGAACTTTCTACCAGCCTTCAATCTGATGATTCAGCTGTTGTTCATTACGATAAAAAAGATGGTGATAATGGCGACATTGATTACACGAGTGTGACTTTAGGTAAAGGTAAGGATAAGGCAGCTGTAGGTTTGCATAATGTTGCTGATGGTCAGATTACCAAGGGGTCACATGATGCAATCACGGGCGGTCAGATTAATAAAATCGGTGAGGATGTAGCTAAGTTTTTAGGTGGAGAAGCATCCTTTAAAGAGGGTGTTTTTACAGCTCCGACTTATAAAATCTCTAATGTTTCTGACGATGGTACAGTAACGACTAATTCACATAACGATGTTGGTAGCGCCTTTGCGGGTCTTGATACGAGTGTCAAGAATGTGAACACTCATCTGTCTAATGAGGTCAAAAAGTTTGATGAAAAACTAAGTAATATTACGCAAGCAGTTCAAGGCGATGCATTGTTATGGGGCAAGACTAAAGGTGCGTTTGTGGCGACGCATGGGGACAATAAAGAGAACAGCAAGCTTACATCACTTGCAGCTGGCTCTATAGTATCAGGCTCGAGTGATGCGATTACGGGTGGACAGATTTATGATCTGCAAAAACAGTTTGCTGGCTATTTTGGTGGAGGTGCAGGTTATAATGAAAAGGGAGAATGGGTTGCACCTACCTTCAAGCTTAAAACCGTCAAGGATGATGGCAGCACTGGTGAGGAAAAGGTTTACAATAGTGTGGCGGAAGCATTTGCTGGTGTTGCGAGTTCTATCACGAATGTTCATAATGATGTAACGAATGTTGTCAGTGATAGCCTTGCCAAGCAGGATGAAAAGACAAAAGTTATCAATATTGGTACAGAAGTAGAAGGTACAGAACTCAA
>NZ_JBHILQ010000065.1:0-2621 GCF_042193395.1 Bartonella sp. TT29SHDZB | reverse complement strand
TGCTGAACAAAGCTTTCGCTTTCCACTTTGGTAATCACATTATTAACCTGTTCAGTCAATTTATTCTGAACATTCGTGATAGAACTTCCAACACCTGCAAGTGCATCAGCTACATCAGGATATTCTTTGTTTTCTGTTTCGCCATCATCTTTAACAGACTTAACAGTAAATTTAGGAGCAGTCCAAGCGCCATTTTCATATTTAGCGCCACCACCAAAATACTTGGCTATATTCTCAGATGCTGTTTTGAGATCACTTGTTACAGTTGTAACATTTTGATTTGTAGTAAACAACTGAGAACCAATGACTGCTTCATCTGAATTTGCACTGAGAGCGCCACCTAATAGACCGGAAATTTTCCTTGCCCCATTATCTTTATTCAGAATGCTGATTTCAGTACCACCAGTTCCTTTCCCAATGGTGATAACACCTGATCCCTCAGCACGGAAACTGCGACTTAACGCCATCCCTTCTTCTTGCTTAACAAGAATACTGTCTCTCACATCAGCAATTTCATTATTTGTTGCAAAAAGTTGTGAACCATTTACCGCTTCTGTCGATCCTACTGAGAGCGCCCCATCTTTAACGCCTTTTAGCTCTTTATTGCCAGCATCAATACCACCAGTTGTTATTTTCGGACCACCTGTAATAACTAAGCCTGTTGCGTCTAAGGTATTTGTACCTGCCTTTATGCTCTCTAGTGTGATGTCCTTTGCTAAATCAAATTTTACCTTATTGTCATCTTTGCCTTTTGTAATATTTAAGTTGCTACTTCCAGCTGCCAAATCCATTGGGTTGGTTGAATCAACACTTGTCGTATCTGCACCATCAACAGAGAGATCCCAACTTGAAGTTATAGAGTTTTTTAGAGCTTTTAACTGCGCAACATTCACGGCATCAGTCTCGTCCGTGCCAGATGCAACGCCAGAAAGAATTCTGGTCTTATTATCTTTATTGGCAATCGTGATTTTATCGCCATCTGTATCCTTACCAATGGTGATATATTTCGTCTGCGCATCTTGTTTAATAAAACTACTGGCTGCTACTTGTTCTTTTATTTCCTTCAGTTGTCCAAAATTCACCGCATCGGTGCTTTCAGTACCCGTTGCCACTCCAGTTATCTTTTTACCTCCAGCATCAATACCTCCGGTGGTTATTTTCGGACCATTGGCAATCACTAAGCCCGTTGCGTCTAAGGTACTGCTTCCTGCAGTTACTTTATTGACTGCGATTTCCTTAGCTAGATCAAATTTTATATTATTGTCATCTTTGCCTTTTGTAATCGTAAGATTTGTACTTCCAGCGGAAAAATCTACCGCGCTGTCCATGATAACGCTCTTACCATCCTTACCCCCAACAGATAGTTTCCAACCGCCATTTCTCACGACACTTTCTAAGTCTTTTAACTGTACAACATTTACTGCATCAGTAGGGTCACTACCAGCTGCTACACCTATAATCTGCCGCGTCACGCCCGTACTAGAATTACCAACACTAACGGCACCCTGCGTACTCTTCCATTGCGCTTCAGTGCTTTTTGTCTCCCCCTGCAGCGAAGAAGCATATCCTGGAAGACCTAGAACCCTATCAGCGAGAACATTACTTCCTATAGCAACACCACCTTGTACAGAAACTATAGAACTGGCACCTATTGTGATACTGCTTGGAGCAAAAGCGTAAGACATAGAACCTATAGCAATACTAGATTCACCTATCCCACTTGCCTGATTACCCATAGCAATACTATACAGCGCCTCCTTTGTTACAGATGCATTGTAACCAAGAGCAATCCCCTTTTCTGCATAATTCTTCGCGCCGTAACCAAGAGCCATTGCATAATCACCAGCTGCAAGTACTCTATTTTGTACATCAATATCCTGTATTCCAGATCCAGGACCAGTTCCAACACCACCGATTGCAATGCTATAAATGCCTTCCGTTTTTGCCCCCCGCCCCAAAACAACAGTACCATACGCGCCCTTAGGTGACTCTGCCATATAACCAATAACAGCATTCCAACCACTACCAGATTTTGCACTGTACCCGATAACAACAGAACCGTATGTACCTCTCCCAGAACCACCACCAACCACATCGTCACCGATAAAAACACCCCACTTGCTTTCTGTAGAATTAATCCCACTACCTAAAATAACATTGTTATTTGGAGAACGTTGCATTCCTGCAGTTCCGCCCCGCAAAAAGTCAGAAACATTAACAGGGGTTGCATTCTCATTATTCCCTGCAAACGGTTGGGTTGTAGAGCTATCACGAACAAGCGACCGTGGACTAATGAGAGACTTTTTATATTGCTCGTCTGTACCTAGGGTTCTTACCAATAAATTTTTGCTATCTTCCGCAAGAACATTTACGATAGGACTCTTATCTCTCTTACCAGAAAGGGTTTTGGTTAAAAAATTTGCGTAATCATCAGAAGCATTCAAACCAGCAACAGAGAGAAGGCTTTGTGGATAAGATACACCAGCACTTTTTACACCCTCAAGAAACGTGTTTCTAAAATCAGGATTTGCTGAAAAAACAGGCGTAACATTCGATAAGAATGTAGCCGCTATAGCCAACGAAAGAACTTTAACAAAAGAAAAACGAGAACGTTTTAATTC
>NZ_JBHILQ010000064.1:0-2656 GCF_042193395.1 Bartonella sp. TT29SHDZB | reverse complement strand
TTACAAGCGGGATTTTCGTGTGGGTAAAAACTGTATAAGAAAGAATTTAAAAATGGCTCTTATGAACCGTCTTAATGTAAGGGCTGTCGCAACATTGGGAGCTGGCAAATAGTGTGATGGTACCGGCTTACTTCTTCACAAGCGTAAAGATGGAGGTGCTCAATGGATTTATCGTTATACCATTCATGGGCGCCGTCGTGAAATGGGCTTGGGGGCGTTGCGAAATGTTTCTTTAAAAAAAGCCCGTGAATTGGCAAATCAATGGCGTTCTGTTTTGCATGAAGGGCGTGACCCCATTAAAGAACGCGATAAACAAAAGCGTGAGGCAATAAGCAATCTCCATTACTTAAAAGATATTGCACTAGATACTTTTGAAACTCGTAAAGCTGAATTAAAAGGTGATGGTAAAAATGGTAAATGGTTTACACCTTTACGCCTTCATATTCTCCCTAAATTAGGCTGTTTACCCGTTTCAGAGATTACGCAAACAGAGATACGCAATACCCTTTCTCCCATTTGGCATACAAAGGCTGTAATTGCTCGAACAGCATTGATACGTCTTAATCTTTGTCTCAAACATGCGGCTGCATTAGGGTTAGATGTTGATTTACAAGCAGTAGAAAAAGCACGCGCTCTCTTAGGCAAACAACGTCATAAAAAACAAAGCTTACCAGCCATGGATTGGAGAGATGTGCCGGCTTTTTACCAATTTCTCTGCAAAACAACAACTATAAAACATTTAGCTTTGCGTCTGCTTATCCTGACAGGCGTTCGTACCAACCCTTTGCGTCATATTCGTGAAGATCAGATTGAAGGTGATATATGGACAATCCCTGCTGAGAATATGAAAGGCAAGCGTGATGCCACAACAGAGTTTCGCGTGCCCCTATCATCTGAAGCAATAAAAGTAATTGAACAAGCCCGCTGTATCTCTAAAAGTGATTTCATCTTTTCACTTACCGGTCGTGGTCCTCTTTCACATACGATGATGGCGGCGTATATGAGAAAAAATAAAATTGAAGCTTGCCCCCATGGTTTTCGCTCTAGTTTACGCGATTGGCTAGCAGAAACAACCGATGCCCCCTATGAGGTCGCTGAAACTATTCTAAGTCATACAGTAGGAGGACAAGTAGAGCGCTCCTATCGTCGTACTGACTATCTAGAACAGCGCCGTGTCTATATGGATAAATGGGCGGCTTATGTCACGGGTCAAACCTAAAATATGGGGTGAATAACCCCATTATCTGTGGATAACTTTAGCTCTCTTCTCTCTCATTCTTTCTCAATAAGATTCATCACGTATCACATCAGAAATTGTATGATAAAATATTGTTTTCTATAAATAAAATACCTTCAAAAATGAACCAAAATGTGGTTAATAAATGGTTATGATTTGTTGCCATTTTTATAGTGAAAGGATTTTAATATGACAGAAAATGATATTCTTTTAACAGACCGTGAAAGTGCAAAATTGCTTCATATGAGTGTCTCAACATTCCGGCGTCATGTTACCAATGGCTCTTTACCAAAACCTTTAAAATTTGGTTTTTTATCGCGTTGGTTACAATCAGATCTTTTGAATGTCATCGAGCAAGCAAAACAGCAACGTTATAACGACGCGGCATAAAAAGAAAACCTTGTCACGTAAGGATGGACAAGGCTTTCTCTGCTGAAGCAAGACTTAAGGTTTGCATTCAAGTTGTTCTGAATGCTTTTTACAATAAGAGCTATTTAAGCGTCTCTCAACACTTCGCTGAGGCATGACAGCACCAGGACGACATATGGGAAGGTTGTCTGATTTATGGTTCTCACACCAATCTTGTATTGTAAAGCTAGGGCGAAAACCTGATTGCGCCATACACATTTCAATACTGGCAAATTGATTCAAATCTAGCGCCACAACCTTATTAAGGTCCGGTACTCCACATTCTAAAAGTATTTTATTTCTCCATAATGCTGGAGAAAGTGAGGGAATTGAGTTAACACATCCAGTGATACTTAACAGAGCTATACAACTCAACAGTTTTAAGATTTTCTTCATTCTGCCCCTCTTTCAATGGATTTATTTACAATAAAACAGAGCTCATAAGCCTGTTGATATTTTCTGTCACCGCTGTTTAAACAACGGTGAACAATATTGAAATGTTGGATTGAGGGAACAGTCCCGCCATTCCAAGAGAAGGCAAGGATGGCAGATTGTTGATCATCACAAGAAAGACTTAAGGATAGCATTCATATTGTTCTGGATGCTTTTTACAAAAAGGGCTGTTTAAGCGCTTCTTGACACTGCGCTGTGGAACAACAGCACCTGGACGACAAATCGGGAGATTTTCGGCTTTATGGTTTACACACCATCCCCCCCCCTTTCATCTTTATAGCGGAAACCTGATTGAACCATACAAGCATGAATTGTTGCTATTGCATTGTTGCTTAAATTTCTGTTTTCTGGAAATACATCATAAGGAGCTGGCATACCACATTCTAATAAGGCTTTTCCTATTTCAGTAAAATCAGTAACACCATTTTTCTCCCACGCGCTCAAATACCCTCCAGGAGTTTTATTAAACTGACATCCAGCTATACCTAATAAAGTTACAGCACCTAATAGCTTTAGAGTTTGTTTCATTTTTTCCTCCATGATTTAATTCAAGGTTTT
>NZ_JBHILQ010000063.1:0-2661 GCF_042193395.1 Bartonella sp. TT29SHDZB | reverse complement strand
TCTTTCTTTAAAGTCCTTTTTGACTGACAGTGTCAGGCTTATGAGAGAGTGTAGATAATTGTTATGGTCTCTTCATTAATTTGGAGAGCAAAATGACAATAGAATTTAAACTTCGTATTCACTTTATTAAGAATGGCAAGGGATCTAAGTTTTTAGCAATATTTGATCAGACAGCCGTTGGTATGTTTGTAAAATCCTTGATGTTAACGTGCAAATTTATCCCCTCCATGCACCTATTCTTCTCTTTACGCATGAGGTGGAGAAACAGGATAGTGTTCTGTTTCATAAGCTTCAATTAACAAAACAAGAGTTTTCATTCTATCAAATTCTGGAGTATTAACTTCTGGCTGCTTATCAAACATTGCAGACACAATTTCTAAAGCTTCTTGGTACTCCCTCTCAGCACGAATTGGTTTGATATTCATTTCTTAAATTCTTGTAGTTCCACAGTGTTGGCATCAATCACATTAAATTGTAACATTTTTGTTGACAATTGTCACTTAATACATTACATCTTACTTAAAATAAAGTTGTTGAGTTTGCTATGATCAAAACATTTAAAAATAAAGACCTCCAATCTCTCTGGGAAACAGGAAAAAGTAAGATTGATAGCAGGCTTCAACAGCGTATTATTCGCCGTCTTGATGCCCTTGACGCTGCTTCTCAAGTTAGTGATATCAATGTACCAGGTTATAATTTTCATATGCTTAAAGGCTTTACTCCAACTCGCTACACAATTCATATCAATGGTCCTTGGTGTATCACTTTTGAATTTAAAGACAGACACGTTTACCATGTTGATCTAGAGCAATACCACTGAAGGTTTTAAGATTTGTAAAGGAAACTATCCATGACCACACGTAATCCTAATCGTTGTCCTTCTCATCCAGGAGAAATTTTAGCTGAATCCTTAGAACATTTAAATGCAAGCAAAACCGAAATTGCTAGGATTCTTCAAATATCACGCCAGCACTTGCACGGTATCCTTAAAGGAGAACGTCCAGTCACAGCCGTAACAGCAGCTCGCATTGGTAAATTGTTAGGAAATGGACCAGCCCTTTGGCTACAGCTTCAAGCCAATTATGATACATGGCATGCCTTGAGGGACATTGATGTCTCTTCTATTCCAACATTAACAGCTAATAAAGTGGATATACAAATGGAACAGAGCCATTAACTACCTCCCCGCCTCAAAGACGAGGAGATAAAATCATGTTTTTAACTTAAGCTACTTTTACAACAGGGCTTACTAAAACTCGCTTGGCTTCTTCAACAAGCGTTTTATAATGTTTGCTCTCTTCTGCTAATGTAAAGGCTTTAACAAGATGCATGTGAAGCGGTCCATAAATATAAACAGCTTTTTCAGTAGGTCCCATTTCATCCCAGTTGCTTGGAAAATCAAAGCGTGTATCACGATCATTATCAATTAATTGGTTTTTTAAATCATAGAAAGCTTTGACGAGGGCTTTTTTGAATGCACGCACCGTATCATTGTTACGCATATAGGTCATGAGTAGAGTGGCTTGTGGTTCGTTGAGAATAGCAACTTCTCTCTTTTGACCACCTTTACCGTCTCTTTTACTCACTTGGATTTCAAATCCAAGTGAACCAAACTCTTCAAAATCTTTACGATTATTGCGTACTAACTGTATAACTGTTTTATGCGTATTCCCCACACCCTCAGCAATTTTCAAAGAGGTTGTGACAGCAATACCAGCACTGTTGATTGTTACTAAATTGTTCATGATGAACTCCTAATGGTTTTAATGTCTCTATTGACACCCCCAAGGTGCCGGGCGTTAGAAACACGGCCATTAGTCCGTCGCTATGCCTTCCCCTCGTGAGAAGGTATTGTATAGCATAGCTACACCCGACAAAATCGTTATATGCCAATAATAGCATAAAAGACAATCAGTATTTTAAATGCATGGGAGAGATCTTACGTGACCTATCCGCTAATGGTTTAGTGTTTCTAGCACTTGTGATTCGAATAACATGAGAGTTTATTAGTATCAATATGCTTTTAAAAAATTATTTCACATATTGTTGTTTTCAAAGGATCGCATTTGAAATGCTACCCTTTACTATTCACTCGCATTTGAAATGCGAGTGAACCAAAATCCTTATGATTTGCTGTTTTAAAGGGTGCGATTTCAAATCCAACCCTCATTTTTTCTCATTCATTTCATTAGCCAATATTTCAAAGGAGTATAAAATGGCAACAGGTTTTTTACACGGTGTTGAAGTTGTCGAGGTTGACGACGGCACCCGCCCCCTTCGCGCGGTTCAATCGGCAGTTATCGGAATTGTTGGCACAGCACCCGATGCAGATGAACAAGCATTCCCTCTCAACACACCGGTTTTGGTAGCAGGCTCTCTTTCACAAGCTGCAAAACTCGATAAAACGGGTAAGCGTCAAGGCACCCTACCCAATGCCCTTGATCTTATTTTTAAACAAGTAGGAGCAATTGTCGTTGTCGTACGCGTGCACGAAGGTGACAACGAAAATGCAACACTCACCAATATTCTGGGTGGTGTGAATGCAAATGGCGCTTATGAAGGCGTCCATGCTTTGATTGGAGCGCAATCCATTGTGGGACAAACACCACGCATTCTCATCGCTCCAGGCTTTACACATCAACGCCCTTCCAGTGTGAATAT
>NZ_JBHILQ010000062.1:0-2661 GCF_042193395.1 Bartonella sp. TT29SHDZB | reverse complement strand
TCTTTCTTTAAAGTCCTTTTTGACTGACAGTGTCAGGCTTATGAGAGAGTGTAGATAATTGTTATGGTCTCTTCATTGATTTGGAGAGCAAGATGGCAACAGAAGTGAATAGTCTCTGCTGCACTGTAGTGAAGTCATTCTTTATCTCTAGAGGGATGCCCCGAAATCATGACTAATCCCCTCTTCTACTTCAAAAATTTTGTAAAGAGATCAACGGCTCTTGGCAAGCCTCTCTGATAACCTATCGCTATGAAAAATCAAGCAGATATATCACAGGAATTATCCTAGAAACTCCAAACCAAAGAAAGAAAGAAAAAATAGAGGCTGGGCTGGTAGTCCAGCCAACGGGAACAGTTTTGCGAACAACCCCGTCCGATGCAACTCAACTCAACATCGCAGCCACTTCTTATCACTTGGAAACAGTGAGAAGATGGCTAATATAGATGGAAGAGTGTTAAAAAATGATGGATATACTTTGTAAAGAAAAATTAAAATCTGTTGATCCCATCTCACCCGCCGCTGCTTATATTGGAGGCAAAAGAAGATTAGCCAAAACCATTGTCAAAATTATCGAGGACATCCCTCATAGCATTTATGCCGAACCTTTTGTTGGAATGGGAGGAATATTCTTTAGGCGAAAGTTGATTCCGCCCACTGAAATTATTAATGATCGTTTAGGAGATGTAGTGAATTTTTTTAGGGTGTTGCAACGCCATTATCACCCTTTTATGGAATTGCTAGAATTTCAGATCAGTAGCCGTGAGGAATTTCAACGCTTGCGCATGCAAGACCCAAACACTCTCACGGATTTAGAGCGCGCTTCAAGGTTTTTATATTTGCAGCGTTTAAGCTTTAGCGGGAAGGTGGCCGACCGTACGTTTGTGGTTGAAACAGACCGCGGTGCACAGTTTAATCCTTTGAAACTTGAAGCCTCATTAAAGCTTATTTACCAACGTTTAGCGAGTGTTACCATTGAACATTTAGACTGGTCTAATTTTATACTTCGCTATGATCGGCCAAATACCTTGTTTTATCTTGACCCACCTTATTGGGGCGTTGAGGATTACTACGGAAAGGATTTGTTTAAGCGGGAGGATTATCAGACGATGTCTGCGCTTCTCGCACAATTAAAGGGAAAGTTTCTTCTCTCTCTCAATGATGTACCAGAAGTTCGAAAAACCTTCAGCCAATTTACCCTAAAAGAAGTAAACACGTTTTATTCGTGTAACGCCTCAAATAATGCGATTCCAGCTAAAGAGTTGATCATCTCAAATTGCGATTTCTAAAACGAGAAATAATACATATTAAAGGGTCTTTAAATGATCTTTGAAGACCTTTTGAAACCCCTTAAAAATCTTTCAAAAAAATAAATTAGTATAAAACCTAAGCTATCAGACTTTCTAGTGGAATATTGAACTGTTGGTGCAAGTTTTTAATCATGCGCAGTGTTAATTTTCTTTTACCACTCAAGATTTCATAAACACGATTTAAATGACCAATCGCAGGAACGAGATCTTTAGCACTTAAGTTCATTTGTTCCATTCTAAATTTAATAGCTTCAATCGGGTGAGGAGGAGAAACAGGATAGTGTTCTGCTTCATACGCTTCAATCAACAACACAAGAACCTCCATTTGATCAAATTCTGGAGTATTCTCTTTAGGTTGATTGTCAAACATTGCAGACACAATTTCTAAAGCTTCTTGATACTCTCTCTCTGTACGAATTGGTTTGATATTCATTTCTTAAATTCCTTTAGTTCTACAGTATTAGCATCAATTGCATCATACTGTTTGTGTGTCCCTATAAATTTTATATAAAGCCAACCTGCTGGATAAAAGATTGAAACAACTAAACGATAATCATTGCCTCTAATATTAAAAACAACACGATTATTCTTTAATATGCTTGCATTTTTATACTTCTCTTTAATGTCATGAGGAGAACGCCACTGCGCATTTTTAGCTTCATCTACCCATGCTTTTAACGGTTGTTCAGCATCAGGATATCGAGCCCAAAAAGTTTGAAGTGTGGAGATTTTAACAATTTTCATAAGTTTATCCTGATTTTTATCAATCTTAGTACCATTTTGGGACCAAGTCAAGATATTTATAAAAAGAAAGTGCTTGTTGAAAACAAACCTTTCTCAAGAGCGGCTCTTTACCTCTCATTTTTCCCATTCATTTCATTAGCCAACCATTTAAAGGAGCATAAAGTATGGCAACAGGTTTTCTACACGGTGTTGAAGTCGTTGAAGTTGACGACGGCACCCGCCCCCTTCGCGCGGTTCAGTCTGCCGTTATCGGGATTGTTGGCACAGCACCAGATGCCGATGAACAAGCATTCCCTCTCAACACACCGGTTTTGGTAGCAGGCTCTCTTTCACAAGCTGCAAAACTCGATAGAACAGGCAAACGACGCGGCACTTTACCCAATGCCCTTGATCTTATTTTTAAACAAGTAGGAGCAATTGTCGTTGTCGTACGCGTGAACGAGGGTGACAACGAAAATGCAACACTCACCAATATTTTGGGTGGTGTAAACGCAAATGGCGCTTATGAAGGTGTTCATGCTTTTATTGGAGCACAATCCATTGTGGGACAAACACCACGCATTCTCATCGCTCCAGGCTTTACACATCAACGCCCTTCCAGTGTGAATAT
>NZ_JBHILQ010000061.1:0-2674 GCF_042193395.1 Bartonella sp. TT29SHDZB | reverse complement strand
GAATTAAAACGTTCTCGTTTTTCTTTTGTTAAAGTTCTTTCGTTGGCTATAGCGGCTACATTCTTATCGAATGTTACTCCTAGTTTTTCGGCAAATGTCGATTTAAGCAAAATGTTCCTTGAAGGTGTCGAGAGCGCTGTTGTAGGAGCTCCACAAAATGTTATCTCTGCTTATGATCGCGATAACAGTGATTTAGAGGTTTCTAGTGCATCAAAGGAAAATTATATAACAGCGTTGAGTGTTGCGACGACACCTAAGGTGGATGTTGCCAGTGACTACGCAAATTTTCTCATCAATACTCTTTCTAGTAACAGTGATAATAATTCCACAATAAATGCTTTGACGACAAATGCTTTGACAACAAGACAACTCATTCCTGTTAGTCAACTGCAGCGAGGTGGTGACAGAGGTATTGAGTTGGGTGAGGGGGCGAATGCGCCCTCTGTGTCGTCTATTGCGATAGGCAATAAGCAAGACTGTGAAGGCAAAAACTGTTATTACTACGCTGCACGTGCGTTAGCTGAAAGAGCGATAGCTATCGGTTTATCAGCTTATGTTGAAAATTATGAGGGGATTGGTATTGGTACTAATGCAACAGTATCAGCTGATAATGGTGTAGGTGTAGGTGCCTTTACACAGGCGACAGCAAAAAATGCTATCGCTTTGGGGTATGCAGCAGAGGCGACAGGTTTGAGTAGTATTTCTATAGGGCGCTCGGCGCACTCTTTGGGCCAGCATAGTATCGCAATAGGTTCTGAAGATACTAAAGATGATTATACAACTGCGAAGGCTGATTATTCAACGGCTGTTGGTTCTGTTTCTAAAGCTTTGGAATATGCTACGACTGCTATAGGACATCGTGCAAAGTCAGCCGCAAAGAATGCTACTGCTTTGGGTTTTTATTCAGAAGCAACGGCAGAAGGGAGTGTTGCTCTAGGAAGCGATTCTGTATCTGATAGGGCTGCCTCTGCTTTGGGTTACACTTCTTTGTTGCAGGGTCCTTCACAAAGCGCCGAGGCGCAATGGAAAAGTACGCAGGGTGCCGTTAGTGTTGGTAATTCTAGTAAGGGCATAACGCGGCAGATTACAGGTGTAGCAGCTGGTAGTGAACTTACTGATGCAGTAAATGTTGTACAGTTAAAAGACTTAGAAAGTGTCGTAAGAAATGGTGGTTGGAAACTATCTGTTGGGGGTAAGGATGGTAAGACCGTTATCATGGACAGCGCGGTAGATTTTTCTGCTGGAAGTACAAATCTCACGGTTACAAAGGGCGATAAAGACAATAATATAAAATTTGATCTCGCCAGGAGTGTCATAGTCGATAAAATACAAACAGGAAACAATATCTTAGACGCAACAGGCTTAGTGATTTCTGGTGGACCGAAAATAATCATTTCTGGGATAGACGCTGGGGGTAAAAAGATTACAGGAGTGTCGGATGGCACTGGAGCGAATGATGCAGTTAATTTTTCACAGTTAAGCAAAACCAATGAGAGTCTTTCGTCCACAGCGAGAAATCTGGAAACGGCTATGGTGAATACATCAAAATATTTTGGTGGAGGTGCAGGAGTTGCTGGTTCTGACATGACGGGACCAACTTATGACTTATCTAAGATTGATACAAAGGGTAATATAACAGAGGGCTCTTTTAATGATGTTGGGAGTGCATTTACTGGTCTTGATGCAAATATCAAGAATGTGAATGCACGGATTAAAGAGGTTTCTGAAGGAGTAGCACAGGATTCTTTGTTATGGAATGATGAAGCAAATGCCTTTGTAGCGCGTCATGAAAAGAGAAAAGAAGAAAAAGGCAGGGCTGTAAGAACACAAGAAAACAGTAGAATTACGTTTCTAGCAAATGGTGAGATTACCCTAAACTCAACAGATGCAGTAAATGGTGGTCAGCTCTATACAATGGGTAACACGCTTGCGTCCTATTTTGGTGGTGGTGCTGGTTATGATGAAGTGGGCATGTGGAGAGAACCAGATTTCAAGATCAAGCAGTTTGGTGAGGATGGTACTTCTTTTGACAAGAACTATACGAATGTAGCGGATGCACTTGCAGGTGTTGGAAGTTCTATCACGAATGTTCAGAATAAATTGACTGAACAGGTTAATAATGTGATTACCAAAGTGGAAAGCGAAAGCTTTGTTCAGCAAGATAAGACAACGAGTCGTCTCACTATTGGTGCAAAAGTAGGTGGCGCAGAAATCAATATTGCAAATGAAAGCGGATCGGATCGGATAATTTCTGGTGTTGGGGAAGCAAAGAACAATAATGACGCTGTTAACAAAAGCCAGCTTGATAGAAATATCAAGAATATTAATGATAATGTGACAAATAAGTTTAGCGAACTTACTACAAACATAACGAATATTACTCAGCAAGTTAAAGGTGATGCTTTATTATGGAGCAATAGTGATAAAGCTTTTGTTGCGCAGCATGAGGAAGCAGATGAAAAAACCAATAGCAAGATTACGCATCTTCTAGATGGGAATATTGCTTCTGACTCAACGGATGCTGTCACGGGTGGACAGCTTTATTCGCTGAACGAACAACTTGCAACCTATTTTGGTGGTGGCGCTGGCTATGATGAGCAAGGACAATGGAAAGCTCCAAGTTTTAAGGTTAAGACAGTTAAGGATGATGGTAACTCTGAAGAGAAAACTTATA
>NZ_JBHILQ010000060.1:0-2744 GCF_042193395.1 Bartonella sp. TT29SHDZB | reverse complement strand
TTTCTCCATAATGCTGGAGAAAGTGAGGGAATTGAGTTAACACATCCAGTGATACTTAACAGAGCTATACAACTCAATAGTTTTAAGATTTTCTTCATTATTCCCCTCTTTCAATGGATTTATTTACAATAAACAGCTCATAAGCTTGTTGATATTTTCTGTCACCGCTGTTTAAACAACGGTGAACAATATTGAAATGGTTGCTTGAGGAAACAATCCCGCACAGGCATGTAAAAACGTGAGTGTGGGGATTGTCGGTCATCACAAACAAAACTTAAGGTTTGCATTCAGGTTGTACTGGACTTCTTTTACAAAACGGGCTGTTTAAGCGCTTTTCGACACTTCTCTTCGGGATGACAGCACCAGGCTGACAAATGGGAAGGTCTCTACCGTTAAAAGGAGAACACCAGCTAGCTCTCCCTTTATAATGGAATCCTGCTTGGATCATGCAAGCATCAATCGTTGCATTCTCATTGTTGCTTAACTTTTGAACTTCATCCTCAAGATAATTAAGGTGTGGCAAACCACACTCTAGCAATGCTTTTCCTACCTCCGTAGAATCTGCTCCTAGCTTCTCCCACACAGCCGTCTCTCCTCGAGGAGGTTTATCAATGTTTTCAATATCACATCCAGCAACCGTTAACAGAATGAGCAGGCTTAATAAATTAAACAACATTTTCATTTTTTGTTCCCTGTTCTCGTTGAATGAAGTTTGTTAAAACCAAATGAACCATAATTAATTTGACACTTAGTACTCGCATCAGCATAACAATTATGGGGGCTCGGGTTAAGGCCCAAGACCGCTCTCCCCATCTCTCTGAGAGGATTAGTTGCTATAGTAAATAAACTGTTTGCTGCAAATATCGTCATATAAAAAGGATTTTTTATACCTTTCTCCAAAAGTGAAAAATCTAGATTTAAAGGTGCCTTATAAGCCGTAGGCCAATTGTAACCAATCACTGTACTAATGGGGTCTAACATATGACCTTGTATGTAGATATAATTTTTTTCGCCATCGCTTAGATAATCTACTGTATTGGCCATCGATTGCATGTGAGCAGCCGCTCCAACAAGATAGAAGTCTGTTTTCTTGGCTACACTGTGGATACCATGTTCTTGCAAGTCATTTGCTCCATTGCTTACTGTTAAGGTACCACGGCTATGCCCACTAACAATAGCATTGTCATTGCCATAACGATAGATAAAATCTTGGAACTTTTTGGTTGAATTGGTCAACCCCCAAGAGCCCCCTTCAAAAAACTTTTGATAAAATGCTACCCCTAATTCTACCAGCACATCGTCAGCTTGGGGAAAGTATGTAAAATAAAGGGGACCATTTTTATTAACAGCCAATTGGACAGCATTACCCGCAGCATCATCTGGTGAATTAAAAATGCCATTGTAGAACATATAAACAGCACCATTAGGGCCTTTTTGTAAATGCTTTTCTTCCTCTGGCTTTAAAAAGTGATACAGAGTGATATATTTTCCATCATTGCCTTTTATATACTCTCCATTTTCATCGGTTAAATAGAGGACATTGCCATTTTCATCATGCGCAACCTCACCTACTGGGTGCTCTTTGACATTTGTGATTTTATAAATTTTATCAAGGTATCCCAATCCTTCATCCGATAAATCATTGATCATATCTACGCGATTATGCACTACCCCCTCAAGCGATGCGACATCTAGCTGTTCTACTGCTTGGTGTGCTGCTGCGGTGTTGCGGTTGAGAGAGCCAATGATTTGTCCAGCATCTTGCCCCATCGCCCTCTGTCCAGTTGTATCAGTAAGGATGATAGTCCCATCGCTGATAGCAGATTTGGTTTCCCCTTCTGCTCCATCCTTGGCTTTGCCGTGATTTAAAACATTCTTGGCAATGTTCTTTATCGTGTCATTCCCAGAAATGCTAAACCCATGGCTGCTGGCTTTAGCATGGGCACTGTTGCTGATATCACTGGTGCTAATGCTTCCAGTGGTCAGGCTGTTTTTGTCCGCCGAGGCTGTGCTTTCAATAATACCTCCGGTCAGCGTTGTTTTGTCTTTAACAATGATATTAAAGCCGCCATCACCCGCTTTGATGCCTGATTGCTCCACAACACTATGATAATCGCTAGAGGATTTATCGTTTTGGAAAGAGGCGCTCATGGACCCCCCACCACCCGTTTGTCCAGCACCAAACCCAACAGAAACAGAGTTTTGCTTGCTGGAAGTTTGTCCCGTATCACTGCGGCTGGTAATGGCAAAATCACCCCCTACTTCCATTTCTACACGCTCTCCAGAAACCACGGCGCCTGCCAATGTGGTGTTTGCCCCACTCGTGGTATGAACAGTGCCGGTGCCTATAATATGGCTGTTTTTGTGTTGAACTTCCTCACTGGAACCTTCCCCTTGACTAAAAGCAGCACTGCCCGTTGCCCCTGCGCCACCCGTGCCATAACCGGTGCCAACACTCATTGAAGCACTTTCACTGCTGTTTTGTGTGCTTTGCGTGTTTTGTGCACTTTCAAAGATGATATCTTCACCTGCTTCCATAGTGATATTTCCGCTCTGTGCATCATTTTCCAGCACATAGATTGGATTGGTACCAGCGATAATATCAGCGCCAACACCATGAATGCTGCCTTATTTAAAGTGCCACCCGCTTGAATAAAGAAGGAGACGGCTTTGATCCTCTACTTCATTCGTGATTTTATCTAACGACCTTTTTAACGATGGGGAGGACGCTTTGGTGATCGCTT
>NZ_JBHILQ010000006.1:50792-117254 GCF_042193395.1 Bartonella sp. TT29SHDZB | reverse complement strand
CTCAACAAGAAACGGCGGTGTGAAATGGAACAAAGGACAGCAGAGTGGTTTCAAGCGCGCTTGGGTAAAGTCACTGCATCTAATGTCTACAGCGTACTCAGTAATACAGCTAAAGGCTTGCCTACCAGCAAATATGAAGACTACAAAATCAAACTCATTACAGAGCGCCTAATAGAAGGAATAAGCCAATCTTATATAACACCAGCTATGCAATGGGGCATTGAACATGAGGATGATGCCTTGAGAGAATATGCATTCATTTATGACACAGACGTCACAAGGTGCGGGTTTATCCAACACCCCACAATAAAAATGGCAGGAGCAAGTCCTGATGGATTTGTTGGTGATGACGGTTTAGTTGAAGTTAAATGTCCACAATCGACCACGCATTTGCGCTTCTTTATGGATGGCAAAATCAAACCAGAATATCACGCACAGATGCAATTCCAAATGGCTTGTACAGGACGAAAATGGTGTCATTTCATGAGCTATAATCCAAACTTTGTAGGTAGATCTACTGGTTTGAGAATGAAAATCAAACGCGTCAACCGTGACGAGGAACAAATTGAAAAGATTAATAAAGCGGTCGAAATCTTTTTAGGGGAAATAGAACAAGAAATGCAAAAGATTTTGACAAAAGCTGCTTGAACCTATGGGGGTGCTCTCTCCTCCCAGCACCCCCGCCCATTTAATTAATATAAAAAAGAGAAAGGTAATGAGATGATATTTGATGATGGAGATAGATATGTAACGACACGTGAGTGTGCACAGCTTTTTAGTGTATCCACAACAACGATTCGCAATTGGGTGCTTCAGGGGTTGTTTCCGGAGCCATATAAGCTAGGGAGAGCAGTGAGGTGGAGAAAAAAGAGATCTTACCCTTTACTCCAAAGAAAAATAAGGAGCAAATAAGAACAAATTAGGTAAAGTTGTATAAACCGTAGAAGGTGGTCTAAAAGGTGGTCTGAAAATGGCTATTTAAAGAAAAAATCTATATATTTCAATATGTTTAAGAAATAAAATGGTGCCCCCAGAGAGACTCGAACTCCCGACCCCCTGATTACAAATCAGGTGCTCTACCAACTGAGCTATAAGGGCGTAACCATGTAGGAGTTAGCACAAACTAACAAAAAGGAAAACAGAAAATTATAAAATTTTGTGCATATTAAGTGAAAACTATATAACAAATAAAAAATAACCAACTTATTTCCTCTTTTACCACTTTTTACAGCAAGATTAGAACTATCCTTATGTTGATATCTTATAGAATCTTTTATAAAAAAACACCATTTTGCTCTCGAATTACGAATCTGAAGACTTTGATTGATGAGAAAGGTATTTTTCTAACCAGTGAATATTATAATTACCATCAGCAACATCTTGATTATTAATAAGATCGCGAAAAAGAGGTAGTGTAGTTTTTATTCCATCAACGACAAATTCATCTAAAGCACGCCGTAAACGCATCATACATTCTAAACGGGTACGTCCATGAACAATCAGCTTTCCAATCATGCTATCATAGTAAGGAGGAATACGGTAACCTGAATAAGCGCCTGAATCAACACGAATTCCTAAACCTCCAGGGGTATGAAAATGTGTAATGGTTCCAGGTGATGGCGTAAAATTAATAGGATCTTCTGCATTAATACGGCATTCAATGGCATGACCAGAAAAACAGACATCATCTTGTGTCAATGAAAGCTTGCAGCCTGATGCAATATGGATTTGTTCATGGACTAAATCTATACCTGTAATTGCTTCAGTTACAGGATGCTCGACTTGTAAACGCGTATTCATTTCAATAAAATAAAATTCGCCATTTTCATAGAGAAATTCAACAGTACCAGCTCCACGATATCCAAGTTGGGCACAGGCGTTTGCAACAATACTTCCAATTTTTTTCCGTTCAGTTTCATTAAGTGCAGGTGACGTAGCTTCTTCCCATATTTTTTGATGCCGTCGTTGAAGTGAACAATCGCGTTCTCCTAAATGAATAGCATTGCCCGCACCATCACCTATGACTTGAATTTCAATATGACGGGGTTTTTCTAAATATTTTTCTATGTAAACAGCGTCATCACCAAAAGCAGCTTTCGCTTCTGAACGCGTTGTTTTGAGAGCTATAGAAAATTCTTGTTCAGAATGAACGACTTTCATACCACGTCCACCACCACCGGCAGAAGCTTTTATAATAACTGGATAACCAATTTCTCGAGCAGTGCGTAAAGCATCTGATTCTTCTGTGATTGCTCCATCTGAACCTGGAACGACAGGAATACCAAGTTTTTGGGCGGTTTTCTTGGCTTCGATTTTATCGCCCATGATTCGGATATGAGTAGCTGTTGGACCGATGAATGTAATATCATGGGCTTCTAGAACATCTGTAAATTTTGCATTTTCAGAAAGAAAGCCATAACCTGGATGAACAGCATCAGCTCCTGTAATTTCACAAGCAGCAATAATTTGCTGAATACTCAAATAAGAATCGCGAGCGGGAGGAGGGCCAATACAAACACTTTCGTCAGCAAGACGAACATGCATTGCATCTGCATCAGCGGTAGAGTGAACAGCAACGGTTTTTATGCCAAGTTCTTTACATGCACGTAAAACGCGAAGAGCAATTTCTCCCCGATTAGCAATGAGGATTTTTCGAATCATGGTTGCCCCTCGCTTTATTCAACAATAATAAGTGGTTCACCAAATTCAACAGGTTGGCCATCTTTGACAAGAACAGTGGTTACCGTGCCTGAGCGTGGTGATGAAATTTGATTCATTGTTTTCATGGCTTCAATAATAAGTAATGTCTCCCCTTCAGAAACATTTTGTCCTACTTCTACAAAAGGTTGCGCGCCTGGTGAAGGTGCAAGATAAGCTGTTCCAACCATTGGAGAGGTTATAGTGTTTTTTGATTTATCTTCTTGAATAGGTTGTAGAGGAGATTCAGTTGTTGGAACTGGGGAGGATGTTACAGAAAAAGTGGGAGTAGAAACAGGAGCATAGATTGCTTGCTCAGAAGAAGTTAAGGTATTTTGGCGGGAAATACAAATACGAATCTCCCCTTGTTCAACTTCAATGTTCGTTAAATTTGTATCATTCAAAATTTCAGCAAGATCACGAATAATTTTCGTATCAATTGCGGTTTTTGCCGAATCCACTTTTTTTATTGCCATTTTATTTCTAACTCCTTGATCAATGAAGATCGTCATTATCTCATTTTATGATCGAATATTTCTAGATTAGGGATCATATCTTTTGAGGCTTTAAAGATATTTATTTCCTTTAAGTCATTATATTTTGCAATTTTGAACTCGTATCCGCTTTACGCAAAATTGCACTTATAAGCCTGTTGTCAAAAAAGAGAAAGCATAAAATTACCTCATTTACAGTATTCTGCCTAAAACTGATCAGGTATTTACTGTGTATTATCTATCGCTTGTTTTAAAATATCTTGTCTGACTGCGCCGATGAATATTTTATTACCAATGATGTAAGAAGGTGTTCCCGTAATATGAAGTGTAGAGGCAATTTGAATATTTTCTTTAAAAGCGTTTTGCAGATTAGGATCTTTTATTGCATTACGGAGTTTTTTTTCATCAGCTCCTAATGAAACAGCTATTTTTATAGCTTTAGCTTCATTTGCGCGCCCTTGATGCATTAAAAGTGTTTTGTGAAACTGAGGATATTTTTCTGGGAATTGTTTTCGAAATGCGTAGGCAACGATATGGGTAGCCATAGAATCAGATCCCAAAATTGGTAAATCTTTGATAATAACCCGTAGATCTGGGGATTCTTTTATCAAGTCTTCTATATATGAATAGGAACTTTTACAAAACTTACAATTGTAATCAAAAAACTCAACAAGTGCTTTTTTACCATTTGGATTCCCCAAAACAGCGTCATGAGGAGAATGAAAAATTTCCTTTTCTAATAAATGAATAATTGAGCTTTGACTTTCATCTTCATTCTGTCTTCCCAGCTTATCTTGAAGGATAAGCTGCATTTCAATCAAAATTTCTGGATGAGTAAGAAGATACTCTCTGACAATTTGTTGAATATGCTGAGAATCAGTATGCGGAGCCATTGTTTCTTTAAGCTTAGATAAAAAGCTAGAATCTTCTAAAAGTTGTGCTTTAAGTTTTTCTAAGCTTAAATGATTGGTTACTTTTTGCTGTGATGTTGCGTTTGATAAAGAAGGTGAAAAGGTTAAAATACTCAACATAACTGGGACTAAAATTTTTGAAATAACTGTTATTTTCGAGTTTTGAGGTTGATGAGTCATCTGTATACCTTTACATTTTCTATTGTGTCATTGAGTGAACTATATGAAAAGCGTTCTCTATGTGCAATAAAGCATTTAGCTATAGTGTGTATTCTCAAATGAGAAAAAACATTAATTTTTCTCTAAAAAGCTTTCATATGATGTACATTTGCAAAGATTATGTTGCCTAGAGGATAAAAAATCATCTCTTTAATTTGTCAAATGTTTTTTTGATGTATAAGGGTATCAAAAGCTTTTTGTGCGTGTTTATTTTAGGAAAAAGTACGTTGATAATACAACGAAGAACACTTGTATTGTTTTTTATTGTTGCTTTATTGAGGACAGTGAAACAAAATTGAATAATGAAAAGTGAAATTATGAAAACCACAATGCATTATGAGCTGTTTATCATTGGGGGAGGGATAAACGGGTGTGGATTGGCAAGAGATGCAGCTGGACGCGGTTTTAAAGTGGGATTAGCTGAAATGAAAGATCTTGCATCGGGGACTTCAAGTGCATCAACAAAACTTATTCATGGTGGTCTTCGTTATCTTGAACATTATGAGTTCAAACTTGTTCGTGAGGCACTCAAAGAACGCGAGATCATTTTACGCATAGCGCCACATATTGTACGCCCTTTGCGTTTTCTTCTTCCTTATCATAAAGAATTGCGCCCTGCTTGGATGTTGCGTTTTGGACTTTTTATTTATGATTATTTAGGAAGCTGGAATCAGAAATTGTGGCGCAGTAAAACGATTAATTTTTCAAAAAAGTTTTGCGCTACACTGAAAAAAGAATATCAGAGAGGTTTTGAATATTCTGATGCAAGAGTAGATGATGCGCGTTTAGTCATTGCCAATGCTCGTGATGCAGAAAAGTGGGGAGCTGATATAAAAGTACGGACAAAAGTTCTCTCTTTAAAAAGAGAAGACAAAAAATGGCGTGTCTTTCTTCAAGACAAATTAAACGGTAAAAAATATAATGTCACAGCTTCTTATGTCGCGAATATGACAGGTCCTTGGATTGATCGTGTTTTGTCAAGCGTATTAGATTGTAAAGAACACACACCAATACGCCTTGTTAGAGGTTCTCATATTTTGGTTCCCAAGCTTTATACGCATGATCGTGCTTATATTTTTCAAAATGGTGATGGGCGTATTATATTTGCTATTCCGTATGAAGAAGAGTTTACCTTGCTTGGAACAACAGATTGTAACTATCAGGGAGATCCTGCTGATGCTCATATTACTGATACAGAAATAAACTATATCTGCGCAGCAGCCAGTGAATATTTCATACAACCAGTATTACCTGAAACGATTGTCTGGTCTTACTCTGGAGTTCGTCCACTCTATGATGATGGAGCTTCAAAAGCACAAGAAATTACGCGCGATTATGTTTTAAGAGAAATGGGAACAGGAAGTGCACCAAAGATTCTTAATCTTTATGGTGGAAAGATTACAACTTATCGTAAGTTGGCTGAAGATGCGATGAGATTTGTTGAAAAAGCACTTGGTAAAAAGGGAGCGTCATGGACAGCTAATGCACCCCTTCCAGGGGGGGATTTTCACTATAATAAATTAGATGTAATTGAAAATAAAATTGCTTTTTTAATGCCAGATTTAGATGCCTTTACACACCGCAGACTTGCACGCTCCTACGGCACAGAAGCCTTAGTGATATTTGCAAATGGTAAGGCGGACAGAGGAAAAGATTTTGGACATGGGCTTTATGAAATAGAAGTAAAATGGTTGATGGAAAAAGAATGGGCTAAAGCATGTGAAGATGTGTTATGGCGTCGTTCAAAACTTGGACTTCTCTTTAATGAGCAAGAGGTTGATACTCTTTCTTCCTATATGCAGAGCCAAAAAGAGATTGAACAACATTTATAATCATTTAATTTTACAGATTTTATTTGCAATATTGTAGAATATTTTTCTCCAAGAGATATTGATATAAGGTACATTCACACATGTTAAAAAATAATGCTCGTCTATACCCTCATCTTAGTTGTTTGTTTGCAACAACCATATAATGGCAAAATTAGGTTGAATATTTAGGGTAAAATTTGTCTATCCTATGAAGTGAAATCTAATAAAGAACGCATTGAGAGAAAATGTTTTATAATTAGATTCATATGAATAAGAAGTTTTGTCCTTTATCTTAAGGAGGAGATAAAAATACTTTCTATCGTGTTTTTTGCACAATAAGTTGGAATATTCTAAAGAAAATTAAGCCTATCATAAAAAATTGTATAATGTTTTAATTTATCATTTATTGTCTTAAACGCTGTGCTAAATCATGTAAGGATAGAGGCGTAATGGGGATTTTAAGAAGGACTTGTAAATAAGTTTTTTATGTTACAGTGAAAATCTTCTTCTTTCATGTTCATATATCTGAACATGATTCTATAAGAAGTGCGATATTGTATTTTATTATGATTGATTGTAATAAACTTTTCTATCAATTGAAGGAAACAATTGATAGAAAGAGGCTGTTATTATACGCGTGATCGTATAAAAGAATAACACTTTCTGTAAAATAAAAGTAAGTATTTTTCTATGTATAAAGAGAGAGCTATGGGGATATGAGAGTAGTCGCCTCATGATATTTTACAATCTTCCATCGCCTGTAAAATTTGCAGTCGCACCAATGTTGGACTGGACAGACCGACATTGTAGGTTTTTTTATCGTCTTTTAACGAAAAAAGCTCTTCTTTATACGGAAATGATGGTCGCAGATGCTGTCATTCATGGTGTTCGAGATCAATTGTTGGCTTTTAGCCATAAAGAATGTCCAGTTGCATTACAATTAGGGGGAGCAGATCCGAAAAAGTTGGCAGAAGCTGCACGGATTGCTGAAGATTTTGGCTATAATGAAATAAATCTCAATGTCGGTTGCCCATCAAATCGTGTTCAAGCAGGCGTATTTGGAGCTTGTTTGATGTTACATCCAGACATTGTGGCAAATGCTGTGGAAGCGATGAAACGAGAGGTTACGATACCCGTAACTATCAAATGTCGGATTGGAGTGGACGAACAAGATGAAGAATTAGCATTAGATCTTTTGGCTAATCAGGTTTGGAATGCTGGATGCGATGCGCTCTGGATACATGCACGCAAGGCATGGCTAAAAGGATTGAGTCCAAAAGAAAACCGTAATATTCCGCCCCTTAATTATGAAAGGGTTTATAAATTGAAACGTAAATATCCTCATAAATTCATTGGGATAAATGGTGGAATTAAATTGATTGATGAGATCAAAGAGCATTTGACTTTCTGTGATGCTGTTATGGTTGGTCGCCAAGTTTATCATGATCCAACTTTGTTAAAACATATTGATTTTGAACTTTATGGTGAGGCGCAAAATAATCTGAGTGAAAGTGATCTTATTGAGGTTATGTGTGATTATGCGGATCGACATATTGCATCGGGAGGGCGGCTTTCTCACGTGACACGTCACATGATTGGTTTATTTCATGGGCGAGAGGGGGCACGTC
Organism: Bartonella sp. TT29SHDZB; assembly: GCF_042193395.1. Classification (NCBI taxonomy): domain Bacteria; kingdom Pseudomonadati; phylum Pseudomonadota; class Alphaproteobacteria; order Hyphomicrobiales; family Bartonellaceae; genus Bartonella; species Bartonella sp. TT29SHDZB. The sequence continues at coordinate 109,494 of NZ_JBHILQ010000006.1, read as the reverse complement.
GATGGCGACAAATATTATCAAATGATGCAACAAAACAAAATGCAGATATATCTATTTTGAAAGAAGCTTTTCATGCTCTCATTTAATAACAGCCTGACAATTAACCTATGTTAAAGTTGAGATTTTTTGCGCTTTGTTTTCTTTACGATGATTTTGATGACTTTAATTTTATAAGTTTTTAAAAACTTATAACTTTTGTTATAGAAAGAACATTAGGATTCATATATTACACAACACGCTTATTTTTCCTATTTAATAGGAGAATAGGTTAGGGGTGATGTGTAAAGATAGTAATAAGATATTGATAATATTTTGCATGTTCGTTATTTGATGAGAAAATAGAATATAAAAATTATTGCTTTCATAATATTTAACGTTTTTAAAGCACTGTTTAAAAAAGCAATAAATTATTCATATCCTGTATATATGACGTGATTTTCATTAAACATTGTAGATTTTAAAGGTATTCTCATGACCGTTAGCCCATTTGATGATTTTCGTGCTTTGCTTACAAATTTACCTGTTGCTGATGAGTTTTCTATGATTTTGGCAAAGAAAAGGCAAAAAAACTTAACAAAAGCGCAAGGAGCATTAGGAAAACTGGGAGATATTGCTGTTTGGTATGCGGGATGGAAGGGTACAGAAAAACCTATCGTAACGCGACCTTTAGTCGCTATTTTTTCTGGAAATCATGGTATTGTAGAAGAGAATGTTACACCATTTCCACAATCTATGACACAAAGGATGGTACAAAATTTTGCATCTGGTGGTGCTGCTATCAACCAAATTTGTATAGCTTATGATCTTGGATTAAAGATATTTGATTTAGCATTGGAATATCCAACAATGAATATTACGAAAGATGCCGCAATGGATGAGCGAAGTGCGGCTGCTACAATGGCATTTGGAATGGAATCCATTGCTGGCGGAACAGATCTTTTATGTATTGGTGAAATGGGGATTGGAAACACAACAATAGCTTCAGCTTTATGTTTAGCATTGTTTGGTGGAGAAGTTGAAGAGTGGACAGGAAATGGTATGGGATCGGAGGGTGATTTTTATCAGCGTAAAATAGCAGCGGTTAAGACAGCAGTTTCTTTGCATAAGGAGCATTTTAATGATCCTTTTGAAATTATGCGTCGCTTAGGAGGCCGTGAAATTGCAGCTATGGTTGGTGCTATTTTAGCAGCAAGAATGGAAAAAATACCAGTCATTTTAGATGGTTTTGTGGCAACTGCAGCAGCAGCGATCCTTTATAAAATGCATCCAAAAGCTCTTGATCATACCCTTGTTGGACATGTTTCTTCTGAGAAAGCCCATCGTAAACTCTTAAAAAAAATCGGTAAAGAACCACTTCTAGATTTTGGAATGCGTCTTGGTGAAGGGACAGGAGCAGCTATGGCTGCTGGTATCGTCAAAGCCGCTGTTTTAACACATGCACAAATGGCAGTTCTGGAACAAGAAAGTTTGAACGCCTAAAAGATAATGAGATAGATATAAAAAAACCTTAAGAGTTTTGCTCATTTATCTTTTCATGTAATTTGATATAATTCAGCGGAAGTTCCGTTGTATATTTAATCTGTTCCATTGCGAAAGAAGATGAGACATCACGGATATCAATTTTAGAAATTAATTTTTTATAAAAAAGATCATAAGCTTCAATATTGGGAACAACAACACGCAATAAATAGTCAATATCTCCACTCATTCGGTAAAATTCAATGACTTCACGGAATTCTTGTACAATTTTTGAAAAACGCTTAAACCATTCATGACTATGGGTATTTGTGCGAATAGAAACAAAAACAGTGACATGCGCATTTACTTTTTCTGGAGAAAGAACGGCAACGCGACGCTGAATAACACCATCTTCTTCAAGTTTTTGAATTCTACGCCAGCAAGGCGTGGTCGAAAGTCCAACTTTTTTAGCAATATCAGCGACAGAAAGTGTTGCGTTTTCTTGCAAAAGATGTAAAATTTTTCGGTCAAGACGGTCCATAATTTATTCTCAATATTTTTAATTTATAAAAATTTACGCACTAAACAACGCAAATATACAATAAGCTCATCATTAAACCATGGATTTTTCTGTAACCAAGAAGTATTTCGCCATGATGGATGAGGCAAAGGCATAACATTATAGCCTCGAGGTTGAGGAATGGAAAGGATATTTCTCCAATCACCAACAGTTGCAGAAACGGTTTTATGTTTTAATTCTGTAATGTGCCACTTTTGCGCATAACGGCCAATAGCAAGAACAAGCTTTATTTGAGGCATAGCTTGAAATATCTTTTCATGCCATATTTCTCGACATTCACGTCTTGGTGGTAAATCAGCTTTATTTTTGTCATAACCTGGAAAACAAAATCCCATAGGAACAATAGCAAAGAGAGATTTATTATAAAATTCTTCTTCCGTAACACCCAGCCAATTACGCAATCTTTCACCAGAACGATCATTAAAAGGGATAGAAGTTTCATGAACACGCAATCCTGGTGCTTGTCCTGCAATTGCAATCAAAGCCGTATTGGATAAATAAACGACGGGATTTGGTTCATGAGGAAGAGGAGGAAAATAATGGGGTTGTTGGATACAAACACGACAGGAATAGATCTTTTGTTCAAGTTTGATAATTGGGCTACATTGTTTCATTGGTAAATAAAATTAAAGAGTATTTTTCTTATTCTGTGCGCGGATTCGCTTTGCGCCATTCTTTTGGTCGTTGAAAACTTGATGCCCATATTCCTTTCTTTTTCCTTCTAGCTTCTTGCTCTTCTTTGGGGTATTCATAATAACTTACAGCCCAACCATTATGTACAAGCGTTGCGTTAATATTGCCAACTTGTTTTGTTTTACATGTTGCAAGGATACGGCGATATTTATCTGTTTTATGCCAGAGACATGTAACTGTTTGATTTTTTAGTAGTTGTTCTAAATATTTTTTTGCTTCAATTCCACAAGGGTAGCGTGCCTCCTTTTTTCCACAAAATTGGTGAAGTTCAGGAGCATCAATTCCAGCCAGTCGAATCTTAATTGAAGAAATCATGATGGTATCGCCATCAATGATTAATGCATTTCCTTCCACAGAGCTTTGAGAAGAAATTTTTTCTTTTTGAGATAACGATTGAGTCTGCTTAAAATAAGTTGACATAATCATAAGAATACTAGCAGAAACAAAAATACTGAAACCGATAACTTTTAGATTAAAGCCTCTTAGATTAAAATGAGAAAAAAAATTTTTCATGAAATAAAAAACTGCTATTTTTTATTATAACGCATTTTATTCAGTATTGCTTATAATCTTTTCAAGAAATTTTTATTCATATCACGAAACACCATCTCGTTTTAACGACAAAATTTTTGTTAAATACCACGACAATCAAATACTCATGCAGGATATATGTAAGCAACTTAAACAATAAATCAACTTATCCAAATCGGGACAAAACATACAAATTTAAGGTCATATAAATTTCAAAATAAACTTTTAAAGAAATAGAAAAACGACCCTCAGACAATAACCCCGAAGGCAATACTTCCACATTTCTCTTGGACTATAAAACTTATCAATTCAATGATAAATTCATTTATTTAATTTTTGTTTCTTTAAATTCAACGTGCTTTTTTACAACTGGATCATATTTACGCTTGCTCATTTTATCTGTCATGGTACGGCTGTTTTTCTTTGTAACATAGAAAAAACCAGTATCTGCAGTTGATAAAAGCTTGATCTTAATGGTTGCTGCTTTAGCCATAATGTAAGAACCTTATTTATACTGAAAAAATATTATCTTGCTATCAAAACCTATTTCTGAAGTCATCAGATTTTCCAGCAACAGTACGGATGTTCTCGAAAAAGTCAAGAGCTGATTAATTTTCTCATAAGTTGGACAAACACCAAAATGACATATAAACCGAAAAAAACAGCCATGGCTATTGAAAAACCGAAGGGTTTAAAGATATCCATGGATTTTCCGATAAAGGTCGGTCCGATGAGCATACCAATTCCATAACAAAAAATAAAAGCAGAATTAGCAGCTGCAAGTTCTTGCCCCTTGAGACGGGCTCCTAAATGTGCAAGAACAATTGTATAAAGGCTCGCTGATACACCACCTAGAAAAAACAAATCAAGCATCAAAACCCATGGATATTGAAGAATCCATGGTACTATAAAAGTTCCTATAAACCTAGAATAGCGCAACTCATCAGTGGGTAGCGTCGATCTTTGGCGTAGTCGCTTATAATGCTGATAGGAATTAAGAGGAAAATATTCCCAAGTGCAAGGGTTGCCATAAAATGTGCTGCTTCATTCTCATTATAACCAATGGATAAACTAAAGGGTATTATAAGAGTTAATACGCCCATTTGAATGGCCCCGTAAACAAGGACCGCCATCATTGCACTTGGAACGTGAAAAAGATAACGAAAAAATGGCATATATTGATTTTTTTGAAATTCTGGACTTAGTTTCCAAGCGGCAAGAATTGGGATAGTAGCAAGTATAATAAGGCTATATCCAACAGCAAAAGGAATAAATCCTTGTGTTCCCACTTTTGCTAGCAGCGTTAGACCTATTATAACCCCTAATCCTAAGACAATAGCATAAATAGAAAGGATCAAACCGCGTTTTTTGGGGGGAGCATAACTGTTGATCCAAAACTCTGACAGGATAAACATAACTGTCATGCTGAAATGTAATATAAACTTTAAAATAAACCAAACCCATATGGAATCAAAAAAATAGAATCCTAAAAAACTTAAAGATCCTATCGCCATCATAAGTAATATTGTTTGAGCGATGCCTAAGCATAAGGCAATTCGAGACGTAAAAATAGCTGCAATAATTATGCCTATTCCACCAACTGTTCCACTATAGCCGATCGTACTGTTGGAAAGTCCTTTTTCTGCCATAAGAAAAGAGACAAGTTGTGTTCCCATTCCCAATGCTGTTCCAACAGTGCCAATGGTTGCAATAGCTGCAATAATGGCACGCAAAGAATTATTTTGAGAGTCAAAAGCTTTTTTTCATGAGAATGACTTAAGATACTTTTGTTTATTCGAATAATAAAAAGGTGTGCTGAAATGAAAAAAGCCCAAGCTTCCTTTTGCAGATTTTCTCACCTCTTGAGTATAAAAACTCTGCAATATTTTTATACAATTACTATAGATATAAAATAAAATATATGTATTATTATATAATAAAGAAAGAAAATTATATACATAAAATAATATAAACACTACCTATTATAGGTATTTTATTATCTTAAAGGTATTATTATATTATTGTTTATATTCTGTTTAATAGTAAAACAAGAATTTTATTTTTTATTAATATTTTCTTCTTCCATAAAAAGGATGCTTTTGTTTTTTTAATTTGTTTTTATGGTAGGATGTCGGTGAAAATTTTATTGGACGAGGTTTTGTTAAGAGCTCAAAGCATAAAGCACCAGCAAAAGGTTGTACCGTTATAAGTTTTACTTCTACAACATCACTGAGCTGATAGCCTTTATGGCTACGCTGTCCTACAAGAACATGTTGTGCTTCATCAAAATGATAATAATCATTTTTAAGCGTAGAAATATGGACAAAACCATCTGTATTGAGTTTATCAAGTGAGATAAAAAGGCCTGCTTTTGTAACTCCGGAGATGCGACCTGTAAAAATACGTCCAATTTTATTTGTTAAATAGTGAGCAACAAGTCGATCAATCGTTTCTCTTTCAGCCATCATTGCACGGCGCTCGTATAAAGAAATTTGCGTAGCAATTTCTGCAAGATTTTGTTCTTGTGTATCTGTTAATTGATCATTTCCTAATTTGAGAGCTTTAATGAGTGCTCGATGAATAATAAGATCAGCATAACGACGGATTGGTGATGTAAAATGTGTATAATTCTGCAGATTTAAACCAAAATGGCCGCTATTTTTAGGATTGTATTCTGCTTGAGATTGTGAACGCAAAATAACTTGATTGACGAGTTCTTGTTGTTGAGTATGAGCAACCTTTTCTAAAATTCTATTCAGACGTGCTGATGTCAGTTCTGCACTTCGGGCGAGTGATATCCCTAAACTTTGAAGAAAATTCCGTAATATTTCTTGTTTGGCAAGAGAGGGTTTATCATGAATACGATAGATGAAAGGTTGATGATGTTCTTTTAATGTTTCAGAAGCTGCAATATTGGCTTGTATCATAAACTCTTCAATTAAACGATGTGCTTCTAGATGTTCTTCACTCACAACATCTTTTATGCATCCATTTTGATCAAGAATAATCTTTTTTTCTGTTATTTCTAATTCTAGTGGTTGGCGACGATTTCGCGCAGCTTTAAGGCATGCATAGGCTTCCCATAAGGGGTGTAAGATATTCTCAAGCAGGAGCGCACTTTTTTCATTGAGATGTTCTTTTTTTGCTAATTGCATTTCTTGATAAGAGAGTTTGGCTCTCACCCGCATCATAATACGATGAAAACTATGTTTTCGTTTATTACCGTTTGCATCAAAAACCATACGAACGGCTAAAGCCGGTCGTTCTTTTCCTTCACGCAGAGAGCACAAATCATGAGAAAGGCGTTCAGGCAACATTGGCACAACGGTATCGGGAAAATAAACAGAATTTCCACGTTTCAATGCTTCTTTATCTAAAGCGCTTCCTGTTTTGATATAGTAAGAAACATCTGCAATGGCCACAATAATAATCCAACCATCATTATTTTCTGGGTCTTTATCCTTGGTTGCATAAACTGCATCATCATGGTCTTTTGCATCTGGTGGATCAATTGTAATAAATGGTAATTGTCGCCAATCTTCACGATTATCCATATTGGCAGCTTTGATATGTTTAACTTGCTCAAGAACATTTTCAGGAAAAATATAAGGAATTCCTTTCGAAAGAAGCGCTATCATTGAGAGTGTTTTCTCACTCTTAATATGCCCTAAAACATTCTTTATTTTTGCGCTCTTTAATCCGTAACCAGTATTTTTTTTAATTTCGACTTCAACGAGATCACCAATTTGAATCTTCATTTCTGGAGACATTTCAACAATGAGCTCATTGGTTTTGCGGTCTATAGGATCAAGGCGCCATTGATTATTTTCAAATTTTTGTACAACAGCAAATGCGCTTTTGGGAGATACATCAATTTTACGAATAATTCGTCCCGTATAAGGGGGGCTTGAGCTTTCAGAATTTTTATTTCGAAAAACTTTTACAAGAATATGATCTCCAACACCAATGCTACTTCCTTTTATGTGATGAAAAGAGTGTATTTCAATATTGGGCTTTGGAGAATCTTCCCATTCAAGAGGTTGTGCAATAAAACTTCCATCTTTATCACGTCCGCTAATTTTGACTAAAGCAACAGGGGGTAATTTTCCTTTGTTTATTTTCTTTTTGTGCTGTTTAGATATAAGATTTTGATCTTTTAACTCACGTAATATATCTCTCAGCCAAACCCGAGAATCGCCTTTTAAGTTAAAGGCTTTGGCGATTTCTCGTTTACTTGAGTGGTTAGGATTCTCATTTATAAAGGAAAGGATTTCTTCCTTATTGGGAAAATTTTTTCCCTTGAATGAAGAGAGAGATTTTATGTTTTTTTCACCTTTAGCCAAAATTTATGTCTCTTTTATTTTTGCTTTTGTTTTAGAAGAAGCTCTTTTTGAAGTTGTTTTTTTACTCGATGCTTTAGCCGATATAAGTTCTAGTGCCTCTGGAAATGTTACACTAATGGGATCTTTATCTTTTGGCAATGTTGCATTAATTTTACCCCAATTGACATAGGGACCATAACGCCCGTTGCGCACGGTAATGGTTCCTCCTTCCGGATGCTCTCCTAATGTTGCCAATGCTTCAGGTGTTGTTCTGCTTTGCTTGGTTTTGTTTTCTTGTTGTTCTGCCAATACTGTAACAGCGCGATTGATACCAATATCAAAAACTTCATCTGCATGAAGAAGGCGCGCAGATTTTCCGTTATGACTAAGATAGGGACCATATCGTCCAATTGTAGCCGTGATTGTTTTTCCAGTTTCAGGATGAATGCCAATTTCACGGGGAAGAGATAGTAAAGCCAAGGCTTTATCAAAAGTTACATTTTCTGCCTGCCATTCTTTTGGTAGTCCTGCACGCTTAACTTCTTTGCTTTCACCAAGTTGAATATAGGGACCAAACCGGCCATTGCGAAGAGAGATGTCTTTTCCTGTTACAGGGTCAATACCAAGTATAACAGGTTCATCATTGCGCACAAATTCATTCTCTTTTCCAGTATCTGTACCAAGTTGGTGTGTGTATTTACATTCGGGATAATTAGAACAGCCAACAAAAGCGCCATAACGGCTGAGTTTTAATGATAATTGACCATTTTTACAAAGAGGACATGAACGCACATCACTTCCATCTTCGCGTTCAGGAAAGGCGAGAGGTGCTAATGTTACATTTAAAACATCAAGGACATTGGTTATACGGAGTTCTTGGATATTGCTAATAGATGCATTAAATCCATCCCAAAAATCTCTTAAGACGTCTTTCCAAGAAAGTTTGCCGTCAGAGATAAGATCCAGCTTTTCTTCAAGATCTGCTGTGAAACCATATTCTACATAGCGATTAAAGAAATTTTCAAGAAAGGCCGTAACAATACGTCCTTTAGCATCAGGAATAAGTTTCCGTTTATCAATGACAATATATCCACGGTCACATAATGTCGCTAATGTGGAGGCATAAGTTGAAGGACGACCAATTCCTAACTCCTCAAGCTTTTTAATTAATGAAGCTTCAGAATAACGAGAAGGGGGCTCTGTGGTATGTTGTACAGATTCAACTTTTTCTTTTGTAAGTGCTTCACCAGTATTTATTTGTGGTAAACGTGTTGTTTCATTTTCTTCATTATTTTCTTCGTCTCGTTGATCCGTGTAGACGGAAATAAAGCCATCAAAACGAACAACAGATCCTGTTGCCCGTAGATTTGCACGCTCTTCTCCTTGCTGTGCTTCAATTTCAACAGTTGTACGTTCAATTTCAGCAGAGCGCATTTGGCTGGCAATGGCACGCTTCCATATCAGCTCATAGAGCTTTGCTTGATCGCTATCGAGAAAATTACGGACTTGACTAGGATTGCGTTGAAAATCTGTTGGGCGGATCGCTTCATGTGCTTCCTGTGCATTTTTTGCCTTTGTTGAATAAAAACGTGGCTTTTCAGGAATATAGTCTTTTCCGAAAGTTTCATGAATAACTTTTCTTGCTGAATCAATAGCCTCAGGTGCTATCTGCACACCATCGGTACGCATATAAGTAATAAGCCCTGCCGTTTCACCATTAATTTCAATGCCTTCATAAAGCTTTTGGGCAATTTGCATAGTGCGAGAAGCTGAAAAACCTAGTTTTGAAGAAGCTGCTTGTTGTAGTGTAGAGGTTGTAAATGGAGGAAAAGGATTTCTTTTTGTAGGTTTTGCTTCAACACTGAGTGTATGATATTGCGCTTTCTCCAACATAAAGCGAATTTGATCTGCTTGTTCTTGAGATTGAATATCAAGCTTGCCAATCTTCCTTTGATTAAACATCGTCAATCTTGCTTGGAAACTATCATTTCGGATGGTTTTTAACTGTGTTGTAATAGACCAATAATCTTCTTTGATAAAATGTTCTATTTCTGATTCCCGGTCACAAATAATACGCAAAGCAACCGATTGAACGCGACCAGCCGAACGTGCACCAGGGAGTTTACGCCATAAAACAGGTGAAAGTGTAAAACCAACGAGATAATCGAGAGCACGACGTGCAAGATAAGCATCGACAAGGGATGTATCAATATCACGTGGATTATTCATAGCATCAAGCACAGACTTTTTGGTGATGGCATTGAAGACAACTCTTTTAATAGGTTTATCTTTTAAAACTTTTTTTTGACGGAGAACATCCAGAATATGCCATGAAATAGCTTCCCCTTCACGATCAGGGTCTGTTGCTAATATAAGGCTATCAGCTTCTTTAACGGCTTTTGCTATTTCATTTAAACGTTTAGCGGCAGCAGAATCTATATCCCATTTCATAGAAAAATCTTGATCCGGTAAAACAGAACCATCTTTTGCAGGCAAATCACGAACATGTCCAAATGATGCGACAACTTTGTATTGAGATCCAAGATATTTATTAATTGTTTTTGCTTTTGCTGGAGATTCAACGATAACGATATTCATAATTTTACCCAAATATTGAAATAAAAATTTTTTTATAAACGCCTTTTACGCGAATAGCTAATGCCAATTGCTTAAGAGCACATAAAAAAATATTAGCCATATAAAAAACATGAATATTGTACAACTTATGATTGTCATTATTAGAGTACACCCTATATAGAATTACACGATTTATTTTCCACTGTTATTACAAAAACATACGGCGAAATACTAAGATAACGTCTATTGAGAGGTAGGAGGGGAAATGCTCAAGGATAGAGGATTATGTTTATAAATCATTTAAAAGTTATCCAATATATTACAGACATGTCAAAGCAAATGAATCAGATGGCGCGTCAGGCGCATAGTCCGCTTTTAGCATTGCTTTTGGATATGGTTGCCAAAGAAGGGCAAAGCATTATTAATAGTGCTGAGGCTCTTGGGGAAGATCAAGATTCGACAATGACACACAACCACCAGAGTGTCGAATAAGCTTTCCAGCAAGCTCGAGTTCTACCAACAAAAGGTAGAGAGTTGGGAGTGAAACACCTGAGTGGATACTGAGTGTGTCTAAGTCGATTGGCGTTGTTGAAAGAGCGGAGAGAACTGCTGCACGTGCTGCATCATCATCTGCTAAAGAGAGGCTGCTGTTTTTTTCATCTGCTAAGTTAAAATTCTCCTTTTCAAGTTGTAAAGAGGATGGTTCCTCAAAAAAATTGAGTTGGGAATTGGGAATCGGTGAAATTAGAGGCGTAAGTGTTTCTATAATGTCAGAAGGATGTGTGGTGAGTAGAGCACCGTCTTTGATAAGATTGTTTGTACCAACAGATCTTGGATCAAGTGGAGAACCGGGAATGGCAAAAATTAACCGTCCCATTTCAGCTGCTTGACGTGCGGTAATTAAGGACCCTGAGCGCAGGGCGGCCTCTACAACCAAGAGACCAAGTGATAGAGCTGCAATAATACGGTTTCTTCTTGGAAAATCGATAGCACGCGGCTTCCAAGAAATGGGCATTTCGCTGATGATGGCTCCACCGTTGGCGATAATATCTTCATGCAACTTTTTATTTTCAGGAGGGTAGATATGATCAATTCCTCCAGCCATGACTGCAACAGTTCCTGTTTTTAAACTTGATTGATGCGCAACGCTATCAATTCCACGAGCGAGCCCAGAAATTGTTACAAAGTCTGCTTCTCCGAGAAAACGTGCAAATTGAGCCGTAAGCTTTTTTCCAGCAGCTGAAGCATTTCGAGAACCTATAATTCCAATAGAAGTTTTTTGAAAAATTGAAACATTACCTTTGATAGCAATAAGCGGCGGAGGGGCTTCTGTAACCTTAAGAAAAGCTGGATAATCTGGTTCTCCCATACCGATAAATCGAGCACCTAATTTTTTAGCTTTTTGTATTTCTTTTTCTGCATCTTCTAAGCTTGCTATTTTAATAGATGCAGAACCACCACCTTTTCTACTAAGCTCTGGCAGTGCTGCCAGAGCATTTTCTGCTGTTTTATAATGATCAATGAGATTGCGAAAACTAACAGCTCCAATATTTTCACTGCGCAATAACCGTAACCAGCTTAGACGTTGATGATCAGTAAGTAGGATTCCTTTATTTATCTCCGCTTTGCGTACCAATCTTACTTTCTTCCCCAATTAATAATCTACCGATATTTGTATAATGTTTTATGAATACAAATATGCTCATCGCAATCAGCATACAACAGAAATAAGAATCGGAAAAATAAAAAACAAATATCGGCGTGATCGTAACAGCAACGAGTGCGGATAATGAAGAATAGCGTGTGAGGAGAAAAATCGCACTCCATACAATAATAAAAATAATTGCTGCGGGCCAGTAGGTCCCTAAGCAAACACCTAGATAGGTAGCAACACCTTTGCCACCTTTAAATTTAAGCCATACGGGAAAAAGATGTCCTAAGAAAGCAAAAAAACCTGCTAGAGAAACAAGGATACTATTGTCTAGCGGATCACTAAAAAACTTTATAACGAAAATAACAACAGCCCCTTTCAATATATCACAAAGAAGTGTCAGAGCAGCAACTTTTTTATTTCCTGTTCGTAAAACATTTGTCGCTCCAATATTGCCGGAACCGATAGTTCTTACATCTCCGAGTTTGGCTAATCTCGTAAAAAGAAGACCAAATGGGATTGAGCCAATGAGATAAGATATGAGGAAAATAAACCATGGAGTGGACTGAAAAAATATTTCTGCTTTATTCATTAAGAATCTCATTAAGTTTGTTGATCAAGTTTAAAAACGTTTTTCCCTTTCACAAAAGTCTGGAGCACGCGTCCTTGAAAACGTGCATTCTCAAAAGGGGTATTTTTTGAACGTGAATAGAGCTTCTCTTTCGAAACAACCCATGGTTCTTCAAGATCAACCACAATAAGGTCTGCATGAGCACCTTTTTTGAGTGTTCCTGCATTGAGTCCAAAGAGCTTTGCAGGTGCCGTTGACAAAAGTTCCGTTATCCGTAGAAGAGATAGGCTCTCATCATGATAAAGGCGTAAAGCTGCGCTCAATAAGGTCTCCATACCAATAGCGCCAACTGCCGCGTCATTAAATGGTAAATGTTTTTTGTCGATACTCTGAGGATCATGAGAAGAGACAATAACATCTATAGTCCCATCCTTTATTGCTTCAATCATTGCTATACGGTCTTCTTCTGTACGCAATGGGGGCATTAAGCGAAAAGAGGTACGATATTGTCCAATGTCATTTTCATTGAAAGATAAATGATTAATAGATACACCCGCTGAAATCTTCTCACTGCGTTTTTTACCTAAACGGAGTGCATCAACAGAGAGTGCTGTTGATATTTGAGCGGCGTGATAACGTGTTTGCGTTAATACTGCTAATCGCAGATCCCTTTCAAGTGGGATAACTTCTGCTTCGCGAGGGATGCCAGAAAGACCAAGCCAACTGGAAAGCAGTCCTTCATTCATCACACCTTGCCCTGTAAGATCTTTATCTTGCGTTTCATGTATCAATGGAACATCAAAATCACGTGCATAAGTCATTGCACGCCGCATAACAGATGAATTTTGAAGTGTTTTTTTTCCTTCACTAAAGGCAACGGCTCCTGCATCTTTGAGCAAACCAAATTCGGTTATTTCTTGTCCGTTAAAACCTTGTGTGATTGAAGCAACGGGATAAATATTGACCGATGATATTTCCTGTGCTGTATGCTTAATAAATTTAACGAGTGCTACATTATCAATAACTGGATGCGTGTTTGGCATCATAAGAAAGGAAGTAATACCACCTGCTGCGGCCGCGTAACTTTCTGATGCAATTGTTTCACAATGTTCATTCCCTAATTCTCCAACAAAAACGCGTGCATCAACAAGACCAGGGAGAATTGCTTTGTTTTGTGCGTTAATAATTTCTGCTTCTTCAGGAGCTCCCTGATTCAGAGCTTCTTTTCCAGCGGCTATAATTCGTCCATTTTTAACAATAACTGTACCAATTTCATCGATTGCGCGCGAAGGATCAATAATACGAGCATTCTGAAAAACAATTGGTTTTATCATTTTTTTTCTCCACTGATCTTTGCGCGTGAATCTAATAAAGCCTCCATGACAGCCATACGCACTGCAATTCCCATTTCTACTTGTGTCTGAATCATACTTTGTGGTCCATCTGCTATATCGGATGCAATCTCTACACCACGGTTTATTGGTCCAGGGTGCAGAATAATAGAATCATTTTTGGCATAGGCTAAATTTTCTTTATGTAAGCCAAAATAATGGAAATATTCACGCGTAGAAGGAATAAAAGAGCCTGTCATCCGTTCATGCTGTAAGCGCAACATCATGATAACGTCAGCATTTTTAAGACCCTCTTTCATCGTGTTAAAAACCTCAACACTCATATGAGCGATTTCTGCGGGCAAGAGTGTTGAGGGAGCAACAGCACGAACACGAGCACCCAAAGCATTGAGACACAGGATATTGGAACGGGCAACACGTGAGTGTAAGATATCTCCGCAAATCGCAACAGTTAATCCTTCAATACGACCTTTTGCCCTTTTAATGGTTAGAGCATCTAATAAAGCTTGGGTTGGATGTTCATGAGCACCATCACCTGCATTAATAACACAACAATCAACTTTTTGTGCTAATAAAGCCGCTGCTCCCGCACTGTTATGGCGAAAAACCAGTATATCTGGCTTCATCGCATTGAGAGTTATAGCTGTATCAAGTAATGTTTCTCCTTTTTTTACAGATGAGTTGCCAATCGCAAGACTCATCACGTGTGCACCTAGCCTTTTACCCGCTAATTCAAAAGAAGATTGTGTTCGCGTAGAGGCTTCAAAAAAGAGATTAATTTGAGTCCGTCCATGCAAAGTAGATTTTATTTTATCAATTTTGTTAGAAAGGATAACATTTGCTTCTGCACGATCAAGCAATGTATTAAGGTCTTGTACACTTAGATCTTTAATAGCTAAAAGATGTTGATGAGGGAAAAGTGGAAAAAAATTATCTTGCATCATAGCATTCTTCTTTATCTCTCTCTAAACAAGTTAAACAAGCATTTGTTTGAATATGATAAATGTTTCTTAACTCTAAAAAGACAAATAGTCTATGATATGAATGATTTGAATGTAGGAATATACCTATGAGTGCTGTATCTGCGCAAAATACTCGTCGAAAAAATACATTTCTTAGCGATACGCTTATGTTTCGTATTGCTTCTACTTTGCCTAAGTTTTTGTTAGCAAGTTTTGAAGAAATAGGGGATTTTGCCGCGAGTCGAGAAGCATGGAAACTTTCTTGCTTAGCGAATCATTATAAGCCTTTACTATGCTATAATGATGAATGGGGGCAACCAACAGAAAGATTAGAGATCCATTCTTCCTATCAAGCTCTTCAACAATATTCTAGACAAGCAGGTTTGGTTACCTCGCTTTGGGAAAATACGAGCTCAGAAAATGGAGTACGCTATCAAGCGCGTGCGATTCGTTTAGCTTTATCTGCTGGTTTAGAAACAGGACATTTGAATGAAGTTATCATAACGAGTGCAGCTATTGCTGTTTTAATTAGTGATATTGAGCTCTTCAAAAAATGGCAAAATGTACTTTTATCACGCCAATATGATTCTTCATCAAAGCCTATTCATCATAAAAAGGCTGCTTCTCTAACTTGTGCATTTGACGATATTGAAAAATACGCTTTCAATTTTCCAAGTGTTAAGAAAATTTCTTTCGATGAAAGTATGGAACGTGATCTATATCGTTTAAATGTTGTAAAAACCAACGTTATTAATCCTACCGCTGACGGATATCTTGTTAGTGCAGATTTAGATGGTCATTTAAGTTGTTTTTTTATTCCACGCATACAAGAAAATGGCGCATTAAATGGATCTATATCGATTCGTCATTTAATTCAGCGTTCTGGAGAACTGTTAACGCCAGAAGGGGTTGTTGATTTTCAAGGCAGTTATGGCTGGCTTTTGGGAAATGCTGGAGAAGGGCTTAAAGTTATTAAAGATATCGAGACAATGATGCGTTTTGATCAATCTGTCATATCGGCAGGTGTTTTGCGAGCGGCTCTTCAATTTGGTATGGATTTTTTCCGGAAAAAAATGCCCAATCAGCCTTTACCACCACTGACAGAACGTATTTTTGCAGATATTGCATTAGATATAGCTGCCTCACAAGCATTGGTTTTGCGTTTAGCAAGAGCATTTGACAATGCAGCAAATGACCGTTCTGAAGCAGCTTTTGCCCGCATTATGACACCTATTATTGCTTATCATGTAAGTCAATTGGTTGTGCCTATTATTGGTGAAATTATTGCACAACTTGGTATTGAAAGTTTTATAGAGAATAATCCATTATCACAAATGTTGCATAATGGGCCTGCGCGGATTGTGAGAAATAGTTTTGCTAATCAGTTGGTAAAGGATGCCATTCTTATTGCTGAAAAAGCTCCGGGATTGTTTCAGAAATTGTTGGAAAAAATTGCTCTTGATATTGGACCAGCAGGACCCCGAGCAATTGAAATTATTAAGTCAGCAGGTGATATGGCATCAGCAAATGAGGGAGCAGGAAGGTTTTTTGTTGAACAGGTAGCCTATGCAGCAGCTGCAGCAGCATTACGTTCTACAGACATAGAACATGTTGCAAATGCCTATATGGAAAGCCGCCTTGGAGGGCAATGGAGATCTTCCTACGGGATGCTTATTGCACGATATAATGCAGGGCATTTGCTCAATGTCCTCTATCCTTCCATGTGATTAAAGTTTTGAATTCTATTGAGAGCACCTTGCAATATAAAAGCGGCGGCTGCCGAATCAATACGGCTTGCTCTTTTAGCACGCGATACATTCATTTCTAAAAGAGACCGTTCCGCCGCAATTGTTGATAAACGTTCGTCCCAAAAAACAAATGGAATTTTTGTATAAGCTTTCATATTGCTCACAAAAGCTCTGGTTGCTTGAACACGAGAGCCACTGCTTCCATTCATGTTAAGAGGTAAGCCAATGATAATAACGCCTACATTTTCACGGTCAAAAATTTTAATAAGTGTGTAAGCATCTTCTGTAAATTTTTTTCGCTGTAGTACAGGACGCGAATTCGAGACAGTCAATCCCATATCAGAAATTGCAATTCCGATCGTTTTTGTCCCTAAATCTAAGCCTGCTATTGTTTGTCCAGGCAAAAGATGTGTCATAACTTCGTTTATATTAATAACAGTCATAAGGATATAATACGTTTTTTAATGTTTCAGATTTAATGGTTATATTCTTTATTCATGTTATCTAATATTCTTGCACTTGCAAGATCAGCCTTGTATAGCCAGAATAAAGATCAATAAAAAACAAAGAAGCAGAAAGGCGTAAAGAGTATGTCTGTTAATCAAGAGACCGTCAAGCGGATCACACATTTAGCGCGGATTGCCCTTCACGATGATGAGATAGAATCTGTGACAAAAAAATTTAATGCTATTTTAGGTTTTGTAGAGCAATTGAATGAAGTTGACGTCAGTGGAGTTGAGCCATTAACATCTGTGATGCCGATGACTCTACGAATGCGTGAAGATAGTGTGACAGATGGCGATAAAGCAGCAGATATTGTAGCCAATGCCCCTGTTACAGAAGAAAATTTTTTTCTTGTCTCAAAAATTGTTGAGTAACTTTTTATATTTTTGAAATTTGAGAACCAATATGACTGATTTAACAACTCTCACAATTGCGCAAGCTCGTGATGCTCTAACAAAGAAAAATCTCAAAGCAACAGAATTAACGGAAGCTTATTTACAAGCAATAGAGTTGGCGAATCCAACTTTGAATGCTTATGTAACAATAACAGCAGAACAGGCAAGAAAAATGGCTGCTGAATCAGATGGACGTTTGGCGAAAGGGCAGGGGAGGCTTTTAGAAGGAATTCCTTTGGGGATTAAAGATCTTTTTGCAACCTATGGTGTTCATACGCAAGCCTGTTCACATATCCTTGATGGTTTTAAACCGCACTATGAATCAACTGTCACGGCTAATTTATGGCAAGATGGTGCAGTGATGTTAGGAAAACTTAATATGGATGAATTTGCTATGGGCTCATCCAACGAAACATCATATTATGGCCCTGTTATTAGCCCATGGAGAAAAAAAGGCTCGGAGGAAAAACTCGTACCCGGTGGTTCTTCGGGAGGATCTGCTGCCGCTGTTGCTGCACAAATTTGTGCTGGTGCAACTGCAACCGATACAGGTGGCTCAATACGTCAACCAGCAGCTTTTACTGGCACTGTAGGAATAAAGCCAACTTATGGACGTTGTTCACGGTGGGGCATTGTTGCATTTGCTTCATCCCTTGATCAAGCTGGACCTATTGCCAGAGATGTTCGTGATTGTGCTATCTTACTGAGATCAATGGCCTCTTTTGATGAAAAAGATTCTACTTCCGTGAATTTACCAGTTCCTGATTATGAAAGTTATCTTGGTCAATCAATCAAAGGAATGAAAATCGGTATTCCAAAAGAATATCATATGGATGGAATGTCTCTAGAAATTATTGAGCTTTGGCAAAAAGGAATAAATTGGTTAAGAGAAGCAGGCGCTGAGATTAAGGATATTTCTTTGCCCCATACAAAATATGCTCTACCTTCTTATTACATTATAGCTCCTGCAGAAGCCTCTTCTAATTTAGCGCGTTATGATGGTGTGCGTTTTGGTTTACGCGTGCCTGGAAAAGACATCATTGAGATGTATGAAAATACGCGTTCTGTTGGTTTTGGTAATGAAGTTAAGCGGCGTATTTTGGTTGGGACTTATGTCCTTTCATCTGGTTATTATGATGCCTGTTATTTAAGAGCTCAAAAAGTAAGAACACTCGTAAAACGTGATTTTGATCAATGTTTTGCTTCAGGCATTGATGCGATTTTGACACCAGCAACACCAACACCTGCTTTTGGTATTGGTGATGAAAAAATAAAAAATGATGCTGTAGCAATGTATCTTAATGATATTTTTACGGTACCAGTTAATATGGCTGGGTTACCAGGAATTTCTGTTCCTGCTGGTCTATCATCAAATGGTTTACCGCTAGGATTGCAATTGATTGGTAAACCTTTTTCTGAAGAAGTGATTTTTCAGATAGCGCACATTATTGAACAAGAAGCAGGAATATTCAGCGCAGAAAAATGGTGGATGTAATAGTCAAAATTCACAAAAAAGAAGTTCTCATTAAGTAGAGAGATGCTTTAAAAAAGAGGATGGGAGAACTCTATTTTCTGAATTTGTAACCTTTATCCACCAAGATAGGCTTCTTTAACACGCGGATCAGAAAGCATAGTTTTGCCTTCACCGTGAAATAAAATATGCCCTACCTCTAAAATATAAGCATAGTCAGCGATGGAAAGTGCAGCAAATGCATTTTGTTCAATAAGAAGAACAGTTTTTCCCATATCATTAATTTTTCGAATAATTGAAAAAATTTCCCGAACAAGAAGTGGTGCTAACCCCAACGAGGGTTCATCTAATATGACCATATCAGGATTGCTCATAAGTGCACGGCCCACAGCAACCATCTGCTGTTCACCACCTGACATTGTTCCTCCCAACTGTTTTGCTCTTTCACGGAGGCGTGGAAAAAGATCAAATATCCATTCAATATCGCGGGAAATTCCCTGCTTATCGTGACGAATATAAGCGCCTAGATGAAGATTCTCTAAAACAGTAAGATGGGGCATGATACGTCGTCCTTCAGGACTTAGAGCAATCCCTAATCGCAAAATCTCTTCTGGTGATTTTTTAATAATAGATTTTCCATTATAGGTAATTTCTCCATAAACAGAGCGATTAAGTCCTGTAATAGAACGTACAATACTGCTTTTTCCCGCACCATTGGCTCCAATTAAAGTAACAATACTGCCCCGCTTTATGGACATAGAAAGATTTTGGACAGCTTTAATGGCGCCATAATGAACGTAAAGATTTTTTATTTTAAGAATATCCATAAACATCTCCGCCAAGATAAGCTTCAATAACTTTAGGGTTATTACGAATTTCATCTGGTGTACCATTGGCAATACAACAGCCATATTCCATAACCAAAATACGTTGGCAAAGCCCCATAACCACTTTCATATCGTGCTCAATAAGAAGAATAGTAAGATCAAAGTCTTTTTGCACTTTTGCTATGAATTTTCTAAGATCTTCACTTTCTTGTGGATTCATGCCAGCAACAGGTTCATCAAGAAGAAGCAATTTGGGCTTTGTAGCTAACGCGCGTGCAATTTCTAGACGCCGTTGCACACCATAAGGCAAAGCTGTTGCCGATTGATTGGCAAGGTGATCAAGTTGTAGCTGTTCAAGGAGCTCCAAGGAATTTTTATAAACTTCCTTCTTTTCTTTCATTGCTTTTGAAAAAAATAGAGCTGAAGAAAACCAAGGATATTTTTGTCGAACATGCGCTCCTACCATAACATTCTGCAAAACCGTTAACCCTGAGAAAAGACGAATATTTTGAAATGTTCTGGCAATATGGCGTCTACAGATGATATAAGGAGACGCTCCAGAGATTTTTTGCTCATCAAAAAGAATGCTGCCGCTTGTAGGAGCATAAAAACCAGAAATCATATTGAAAACTGTTGTTTTTCCAGCACCATTAGGACCAATTAATCCAGTAATACTCCCTCGTTTAATTGCCATATTAACATTATTTACAGCAACTAATCCGCCAAAACGCATTACAACATTATTGAGTGAAAGGATGGTGTCGTTCATAGCTTTCCCTCAGTATTAGAAAGCTTTTTGCGTGTCAAAAAGCTATAAATTCCATTCCATGAGAATTCTCGTTGTCCCATCAATCCTTTTCTCCAAAACAAGATAATTACCAGCAATAAAAGAGAAAAAACAACCATACGAAGTCCTGGGGTTTCTGGAATATGTATAAAACCTAAGTCAAATGGACTTTCAATAATACGAAGCCATTCAAGCATGACTGTAATAATAATACTGCCAATAATGCTCCCTGTAATTGAACCCAGACCACCAGCAACAACAATCATCAAAATATTAAAAGTCAAAAGAAAATTAAACATTTTTGGATCAATGGTTGAAATAAGAGCCGCCATTAATGCGCCACCTATACCTGCAAAAAACGCTCCAACAGTAAAAGAAAAACTACGGTAGAAAAAAGCGTTAATTCCCATAGTTTTCGCAGCTATTTCATCATCACGAATAGCCCGTAATACGTTACCAGTATTGCTTTGCAGTAAGAGAACAATAAAGAGAACTGTAAATGCTAGCCAACCATAGTTCCACCATAATGTTGCATTTTGAGGTATTCCTTTGATTCCCAAAGAGCCATTTGTGAGCGATGTGGCGTTCGTAATGACAATGCGAATAATTTCCGCAAAACCTAATGTTGCAATTCCAAGATAATCGCCACCAAGACGCAATATTGGTAAGGCAATCAATAAACCTACAACAGCAGCACACAAACCACTTACAACAACAGCGATAAAAAAAGGTAACTGTAAATGATATAATGGTTCAGCAATAGGCTCAAGAATCCACATCATTTCTTTTTGTTCAGGGGAAAGAAGTAAAATTGCGCAAACATAAGCACCAATAGCCATAAATCCAGCATGTCCAAGAGAAAACATACCTGTGAAACCGTAAATCAAATTAAGCGAAATTGCCAATATCGCATTAATAGCAATCAGATTGATGATACGAAGCGTATAGTCATTAAAATGGCTATCAGCATAAAATAAAAAACCTATGAGAACTAAAACACTTATACACGATAAAACAGTTGTCGCTGACTTTGCCATTAGATTTTCTCCTGATTTCTTTTACCCATTAATCCTGTGGGCAATATTAATAGAATCAGAATTAATAAAATGAAAGCGAAGGCATCTCGATATCCAGATAGCGCGGGGAAAAATGCGATAATCATAATTTCAATAAACCCTAATAATAATCCTCCCAACATTGCACCTGGTATCGAACCAATACCTCCGATAACAGCAGCGATAAATGCTTTGAGACCAGGAAGAACACCCATATAAGGCTGAATTTGAGGATAACGTAAAGACCACATAATGCCCGCTATGGCGGCAAGAGCTGAGCCTATTCCAAATGTAAACGCAATAACTTTATTGACAGACACACCCATCAAACGTGTTGTTTCAATATCATGGGAGATTGCGCGCATAGCAAGACCCGGTTTTGTTTTATGGATAATCCATAATAGTAATAAAATAAGAATTAATGACACAAAAGGAACGATCAGAGACATGGGAGCAATTCTGATGATAGCATCTGCTCCTGATCCTAGATGCCATAAAAATGGTGTTACAAGAAAATCTGGCTGTTGTACACCTTTCGGAACACCACTAAAGAGTACAGTAGCAAGATTTTCAATAAAAAAAGAAACACCGATTGCACCGATAAGTGCCGAAATACGCGGAGCATGGCGTAGAGGTTTATAGGCAAATTGATCAACTGCCACACCCACAGCACTTGTAATAAAAATGGAAAAACAAAGAGCTAAAAGCCAAATTGGGGTAAAATCTTGTGGGGAAATTTTAAAATAATAAACAAATCCTAACGTAAGAATTAAAAAAGCAGCAATCCAATAAATTGGAGGACGCCTTTTAAACCCTATAAAGACCGAATAATAAATAAGAGCCGCGAGGAACAAAAGAAGAATTGCTGCCCAAGCAGGCATAAAGCTAATTGTGGAAAAGAAAACAAAATATGCTCCCAGCATAAAGATATCACCGTGAGCAAAATTAATGAGTCTCAATATACCATAGACCATAGTGTAACCAATAGCGATAAGCCCATAAAGAGATCCCAATGCCAGTGCATTAAAAAAATACTGGATGAACATTTCAGTGCTCATCTCTCATCCTTCCACATTTGTTAATTTACATAAGATAACAAGAAACCTTTAAGTTTTTGGTTGAGAAAAGATCCTCAACCAATTCTTGTATTTTCATTAGTAAAACTTCTTAAATTAAAAAGCAGGTTTAACTTCTTCTAAATAAACACGTTTTCCATCCTGTATTTTAATGATACCAATAGGAATTTTAGGATTATGATTTTCATCCATGGACATATCACCAAAGGGGGTTGGAAAATCTTTTAATTTGCTAAGCGCGATAGTAATTTTTTCACGATCAGCGCTACCTGCATTTTCAATAGCCTTCATGAACATCATATAACTCGTGTATCCCAAAACAGAATTGATATTTGGCTCTTTGTCAGGGTATGCTTTTTTCCATTCTTTTGTGAATTCTTGCGCAGCTACTGACATATTTGGCATATCCTCACTATAGGGAAGTGTTGTATGTAAGAAACCTTCTGCTGCTTTTCCTGCAATCGTAATGGTTTCTGGATTATCCATAGCATCTCCACCCATAATTTGAAACTTCGCTCCTAATTCTCGTGCTTGTTTCATGATGATAGCACCTTCAGAAAAGTAAGATGGAATGAATAAAATATCAGGTTTTTGTGCAATAATTTGCGTAAGAACAGCTGAAAAGTCTTGATCTCCGGAATTATAATTTAGATTTGAGATAACTTCACCACCTAATTTTTTGAAAGCACGCGTAAAATAACTTGCAAGACCAATGGCATAATCGCTTGAAATATCTTTAAGGATAGCGGCTTTTTTTGCGTGTAAAGTTTGGCTTACATAAGTTGCGATTCCGACTCCTTGATAGGAATCAATAAAGCAAGCGCGAAAGTAATATTTTTTACCCTGTGTAACAAGAGGACTTGTTGAGGACGTTGCAATAGTTGGAGTCTTTGCTTTTTCAGATATTTCACCACCTGCTAACGAGAGCGAAGAACCATAGCTACCAATGATTCCACTCACTTTTTCACTTGCTGTTAAACGCATAACAGCATTAGCCGCTTCTACTTTATCAGACTTATTATCAATAATAACAAGTTCCACTTTACGGCCTAAAATTTCTGGAACTTTTTTATGGGCTAATTCTATACCTCTAATTTCAAGCTGACCTCCAAATGCATTTTGACCACTTAATGGAAGATAAACACCAATCTTAATAGGTTCACTCGCATAAACATTTGCTGTAAATGCCATAAATGCTGCGATTATCGTAAGGACTTTTTTCAATTGCATTGCGCATTTTCCTTAATTGAATTGTCGTTTTTTCACCTTATATTGAACTTCTTCATCATGCAAGTTACACATTAATGAAAATATCATTATGTAAAAAAACTTTTATATGACCTCTTTTGTAGGGCACACCTTGTAAGGTATGTAAAGTGTACAATCAAATAGTTTTATAAATATTCATGTTAATATTCTCTGACATTAACATAGAAGATACGACAATATGGGGAAATCTTATCTTGGGGCTTGCGTGTTGATACAAGAGCAATGTTTACTTAAACCTAGAGAATCAATATCGTACAATTTATAAGCTACAGGATCACGTTATTATGACGAGTAAGGATGCATTAAAGGATTGTTCCCCATCTGAGGAGAGTATAGGTGCTTGTGGGGAGATTATCGAAATCAGTGGTGTCATTAAGTGGTTTGATGGTAGTAAGGGATATGGATTTATTGTACCTGATTTACCTCATTTCCCTGATATATTATTGCATGTTACAGTAATGCGAAGGGATGGTTTTCAAACAGCTTTGGAGGGAGCTAAAGTCATTTGTGCTGTGGAAAAAACTGAACGAGGGTTAAAGTGCGTTCAGGTGAAATCTATAGATTGTTCTTCAGCAATTCATCCATCAGAAATTCCAGCCCGTACCCATGTTGTTGTTACTCCAGAAAGTGGACTAGAACGAGCAATTGTTAAATGGTTTAATCGTGACAAAGGATACGGTTTTCTTAGCCGTGGGCAAGGGACAGAAGATATTTTCATTCATATGGAAACATTGCGCCGTTTTGGTCTAGCAGAGCTTCGTTCGGGTCAAGTTGTTCTTGTACGTTTTGGTAAAGGAGAAAAAGGTTTAATGACAGCAGAGATTTATCCGGATATAGGTATTCCTTTAGCTACGCATTAAATTTCGCGAGTGAAATCAGTATGTTTTCTATATTTTTAAAGGTTATTATTTCATAAATTGCTATAGAAGTAGATTTTTAAAGAAAATATGGCTCTCGTGAATCCATAAACCAAATGAAGAAAATGGCGCATATTACGTTGAAAGAAACTAGAAAATAACAAGGAAGCAATCCTCTTGTTTTTTGACTTTTAAACTCTGGTACTTTTTATTTTAGAAACAAAATTTAAAATTTTTCTGTGGTGGAGACAAGAATGTTAAAGCCTTTTAAAAAGGGGCATATTGTTTTATTGGTGATGCTTTTTATGTTAAATATGCGTGTTGTTGTAGCAAAGGAGCCCATAGAGATTCCTGTGCATCCAATTCCTTTAGAAATACATACAAAGCAAGGTACAGTTTCTTATAAGGTAGAGATTGCTTTTACGCCATCTCAAGCAGAAGCTGGTTTAATGTATCGAACTGATTTTCCACGCGATCGTGCAATGCTCTTTAAGCAGCTAAAAAGTTCTCAATCGGGAGATGAGCAGAAAATTTTTATGTGGATGGCAAATACGCCTTTACCTTTAGACATGATTTTCTTAAACTCTGAGGGAATTATTGTATCAATTATTGAAAATACTTCTCCATTTTCAACAAACATCATTTCATCTGAAGTTCCTGCAGCTTTTGCACTTGAGATTAATGCTGGTGAAGTTTCTGAAAAACAGATACAAAAAGGGCAACGTGTTATTCATCCTGTACTTTGTGGAGAGTGCAATAAAAAATGACAGCTGAAGATATTCATTTTTTTGAATATGATGGTTTGCGATTTGCTTATCGAGAAGAAGGGCAAGGTGCACCTATTTTGTTGATCCATGGTTTTGGATCTTCTGCGCGGGTGAATTGGTATGCAACGGGTTGGTTTCGTATTCTCACTGAAGCAGGATATCGTGTTATTGCTCTTGATAATCGCGGTCACGGAGATTCAGTTAAAAGTTATGATCCTGTCTTTTATACACCTCAAGCTATGGCTGGAGATGCAGTAAAGTTACTACAGCATTTAGAGTTATCTAAAGCCCATGTTATGGGATATTCTATGGGGGCTCGTATTAGTGCTTTTATGGCTCTTTTGCATCCAACGTATGTGAACAGCGTTATTTTTGGTGGTTTAGGTATTGGCATGGTAACAGGAGCGGGAAATTGGGAGCCTGTTGCTGAGGCTCTTTTAGCAGAAGATATTTCTACCATTACCAATACGCGTGGTTTAATGTTCCGTAAATTTGCAGATCAAACGAAAAGCGATAGACGTGCTTTGGCTGCGTGTATTATCACATCAAAACAGGAGCTAACGGCATCTGAAGTTTACAAAATCAAACAACCAGCACTTGTTGCCGTTGGTTCATTAGATGAAATTGGCGGCGCTGCAGAGCCATTGGCAGCCTTGCTGCCTTGTGGTGAAGCTTTATCAATTCCTGGTCGAGATCATATGCTTGCGGTAGGCGATAAAGTTTATAAAAAAGGTGTTATCGATTTTCTTTCTCGTTATCCTATAAAATAAGAATTCTTCATAGCTTTTAGAATTTACAGAAATACCCAATATTTTTATCTCGTATAAATTAAAAAAACTTATTTAAAAATATTTCTTTTATGACATAAGTTTTTATAAAGAATGAAAAGAAAAATAAACTCTTATTAGCTTATTTTGTATATTTTTCAGAGATGTAATTATTCTAAGATTAGATAATTATACTTTAAAGTTTATTAAAAAGAATTATTTTTGAATGATGTAATAAATATTTTTTGCTA
Organism: Bartonella sp. TT29SHDZB; assembly: GCF_042193395.1. Taxonomy (NCBI): domain Bacteria; kingdom Pseudomonadati; phylum Pseudomonadota; class Alphaproteobacteria; order Hyphomicrobiales; family Bartonellaceae; genus Bartonella; species Bartonella sp. TT29SHDZB. The sequence goes on along the minus strand of NZ_JBHILQ010000006.1, from coordinate 83,023 downwards.
AAAAATGTAGTTTTAAATAAAAAAATATTCTTATTTGTATTTTTTATAAAAGGAACAAAATTATAAATTATTGATCAATTTATTCTTACGAATATGCATTCTAAATACAGATTCTAAAATTGGAGATAAAGTAAAATTATTAAAAATATACAGTTTTTTTGCCATTTTTTAATCTATACGGGTATATTTAATAATGATAGACTCTTTTTGTAAACGTTCTTTATGAATGTATAAAGAACGTTGTAAATATATGTAACATTAAGTAAATATTCAGATTATGCTTTTTTACTGACTTTACAGAATCATAAGAGTGTCTTATTTGCGCGACACGCAATTATTTTAATCGTTTCAAAAAACAGGAGAGCATAGTGAATGCTGATGAAATAAAAAAACTTGATAATTATTTTAAAAATATATTCCAAAACTCAGCATTGCAAGTCAGAGTACGGCCTAAAAAGAGTGATTCTTGTGAGGTTTATATGGGAGATGAGTTTTTAGGCATTATCTATCGAGATGAAGATGAAAATGAGCTATCCTATAATTTTTCAATGGCTATATTAGATATTGATTTAGAAAATTGATTCGTTATTTATCATTGAATAAAGTCTTTTTTATCCCATAAGATTTATATAAGTTTTAACGCTTTAAAGCTTGTATGGTTATTTCGTGCAATAATAAGATGGTCATGGATAATAATGCCTAATGCATTTGCTGCGTCTTTTAATCTATATGTCATTGTTATATCTGCATCAGAGGGGGTGGAATCGCCAGAAGGGTGATTGTGGACTAAGATAAGTCCTGATGCGGATAACTCTAAAGCTCGAGAAATAACTTCACGAGGATAAACAGGGGTATGATCAATGGTTCCAGTTTGTTGCACCTCATCAGCAAGCAAGCCGTTTTTCTTATCAAGAAATAAAATACGAAATTGTTCACGGGTTTCGTGAGCCATAACGGCTTTACAATAAGCTAACACTTTATCCCATGATGAAAAAATATCGCGTTTAAACAATTGCGCACGAGCAAGACGCCCAGCAACATCTGAAATAATTTTTAAATCGATTGCAGTTGCGGGACCACATCCTTGAACTTCTTGAAGTCGGTGAATATCAGCTCCTAACACATCAGCTAATGAACCAAAACGCGCTATCAAATTTTTAGCTATGGGTTTTGTGTTTGCGCGGGGGATTGTGCGAAAAAGTAATAATTCAAGATATTCATAATCTTCAATTGCATTTCCTTTTGACTTTAAATAACGTTTCCGAAGACGCTCACGATGTCCTTGATAATGTTTATGGAGCTGTGCATTTTTCTTAGGCTCTTCATTTTTTCTTTCTGATATTGGGGTGAGTGGAGAACTCGATGTTAATGCAAAGTGATTACTTTGAGTATCTTCCTTTTGATTTAATTTTTTAGTCATAAAGTCTCTACAGTGCGTTAGGTATGCGAATTTGGAATATAAAAAATATTTTTAGGAGATTGTGTAAATATTTCATACCCTTCATTTGTAACGCCGATCGTATGTTCATATTGTGCGGTCAGAGAGCGATCACGGGTAACGGCAGTCCAACCATCAGATAAAATCTTAACTTGTGGTTTACCAAGGTTAATCATAGGCTCAATTGTAAACATCATACCTTGTTTTAATTCGACTCCTTCTCCAGGGTTTCCATAATGGAGGATATTGGGAGCATCATGAAAAAGCTGGCCGATACCATGTCCGCAAAAGTCTCTCACAATTGAACAGCGTTCAGATTCTGCATACTGTTGAATGGCTGCACCAATATCGCCCGTCGTTGCTCCAGGCTTAACGACAGCGATACCTTTCATAAGACTTTCATAGGTTATTTTTAGTAAGCGTTCTGCGGCACGTCTAATTTTTCCAACAGGATACATTCGACTTGAATCTCCATGCCAACCATCAAGGATAAAGGTTACATCAACATTTACAATATCACCTTCTTGCAAAGGTCTTTTATTGGGAATGCCATGGCAGACAACGTGATTGATAGATGTACAGCATGAATGGCTGTATCCATGATAATTGAGATCAGCAGGAAGTGCTCCTCGCTTAGCACCAAAAATAAATACAAAATCATCTATTTCTTGCGTAGTAACGCCCGGCTTAATAATATCCGTAAGCGCATCAAGGCATTCTGCAGCAATACGACCAACTTCACGCATTTTAGCAAAAGCATAATCATCGAAAATGCGGATTTTTCCATTAAATTTTAAAGGGATTTTATTATATTCGATATACTCAGTCATTGTTTCTTCTATTTTCTATTTGTACTCTCTGAATCGGAAAAATGCCTTCTACACTTACATGACACTTTACAGCATAACATTCTACCCCTGATTTTAATGCTAAATCAAACTTACGTCCATAGAGTGGATCAAGATCATGACAGATTGTAAAAGCGGCGCAATCTTCTCTTTGAATAATATAAAGCATCGCAGCTCGTTTTCCTTGTTGTACGACTCCTATGAGTTCTTCAAGATGACGTGCACCACGTTTTGTCACGGTATCAGGAAATTCTGCTAATCCTTTTTGACGAATAAAATGAACATTTTTAACTTCTAGGTAACAATCAGGAAGAATGTTATCACGTAAAAGAAAGTCAATTCGTGATTGTATCCCATAGCGTTGTTCTTTTAAGATTGTTTTATACCCACTTAATTCTGGTAGTAATCCATTTTGAATTGCTTCTAGTGCAAGTTTATTGGGTACAGCGGTATTAATGCCAACCAAAGTATTATCGGCTTCAACAATTTCTAATTGATAGGCATATTTTCGTTTGATGTTGTTATGATAAGAAAGCCAAATATTAGAGTTGGAAGCTGTTAATCCAAGCATTGATCCTGTATTAGGTACAGACACGGTGAGGACATGCTGATCATCTTGTTGAACATCCGCAAGGAAACGTTTATAACGACGGATAAGCTTTGCAGGAAAAAGTTTGGGAATAAAGTGCATATCCCTTTTTTAGGATTTATGATTTCATAATTCAACTGAGATTATGATTTATAGTGGCTGTTCCTATTAAAAAAGATAAAATTGATGTAAAAAACACTACGATATCTTATATAAATTGTTATAAATTCCATCGTTCACTTTAATGGCTTTTAAAATTTATTATTAGGTTTAGAAGCGATTATTTTTGAATAAAAAGATAACATTGTCTATAATTTATTATTAAACAAGCATTAGGGTATTGTGAAAAAGGTTTCGTAAAAATAGTGGAGAGGGAGATAGTTTAAGTGAAACTAGGTAAAATTGATGGCTGGAACGAATAGGAATCGTGAAAATTTAACAAATGGTCCCATTATTATTTTAGTTGAACCGCAGCTTCCTGAAAACATTGGTATGGTCGCAAGGGCAATGGCGAATTTTGGGCTTTCTAAGCTTCGATTAGTTAATCCTCGAGAAATGTTTCCAAATGAAAAAGCTAGAGCTGCTGCAAGTAAAGCTGATCATGTCATTAACAACGCTGTGATTTTTAACACATTGCGTGATTCAATTGCAGATTTACACTATGTTTTTGCCACAACAGCACGTGAAAGATGTGGTTTCAAAACTGTAAAAAGTGCTGTCGAAGCAGCAAGCGTATTACGTCAGCGTGAAAGTATCGGACATAAAACAGGTATTGTCTTTGGAAGAGAGAGATGGGGACTAGAAAATGATGAAATCAGCCTTGTTGATGAAATTATTACTTTTCCAGTTAATCCTGCTTTTGCGTCACTTAATATTGCGCAAGCGGTTCTTTTAATGTCTTACGAATGGATGAAAACAGGTCTAGAAAATGTCAGCGATACGGCATTTCGTGCCGCAGAGATGGAACCTGCAAATAAAACAATATTTCATGGTTTTTTATCTCAGTTAGAAGAGGCTTTGAATATCCGTGGGTATTTTAGACCCCCAGAACGCAAAGAAGTAATGCTTGCAAATTTGCGCTCTGTTTTTACGCGCGCTAACTTTAGTGAACCTGAGGTTCGTTTATTGCGAGGCATTATATCTTCTTTAGATCATTTTTCGCCACAATATCCACGGGGGAGTAGAGCACCTGAAGAACGTGATCGTAAAAAAATTAAAAACAAGTGTGAAAACTAATGGATGAACGGCCTGTTCTTTTTTTTGATAGTGGTATTGGTGGTTTAACTGTTTTAAGGGAAGTGCGTGTCCTTATCCCTGAAAAGCAATTTATTTACGTGGCTGATGATGCGGGATTCCCTTATGGCAATTGGGAAGAAAATGTTTTGAAAGACCATATTTTGAAGATTTTTACAAATCTTTTGACACGCTACAATCCAGCTTTATGTGTGATTGCTTGCAACACTGTTTCTACACTGATGATAGCAGATTTACGACAGAATTTTCCTCATGTCCCTTTTGTAGGAACGGTTCCTGCAATTAAATCAGCTGCAGAACAAACAAAATCTGGTTTTATTTCCGTATTAGCGACTCCAGGAACAGTTAAACGTGCTTATACAAATGAATTAATTAACTCTTTTGCTGGACAGTGTCATGTTCAGCTTGTGGGAAGTAAAAAGCTGGCTGGATTTGCTGAAGATTATTTACGGGGAAAATCTATCGATGCGGAAGAGATAAAGAAAGAAATCTTGCCATGTTTTGTAGAAAAAAATGGCAAATATACTGATATTATTGTTTTAGCCTGCACACATTATCCTTTTTTGATTAACTTCTTTCGTGAACAAGCTTTATGGTCCGTTAAATGGATTAATCCAGCAAAAGCTATCGCTAAACATACCAGATCATTATTACCATTGTCGGAAAAAATACATCAGCAATCTGTAAAGAAATATCAAGATTTTGTGTTGCTAACATCAAAAAATGTCACTTCTTCAACGGAGCGCTTGTTAAAAGGATTTGGCTTAAAAATCATGAAAAGAGTTGACTTTGGGATACAAGATCAATAAAGCTATTTCAGCTTTTTCTTTCAAGAAAATGGCATTAATTGACGTGTCCCGTGGATAACTTCGCATATTGATATGTTAAGGTATTCTGTCAGTCTTTAGTGTTTAAAGGCAGAGGAGGGCGCGTTTCCTTGGGGTCTTAAGATCTCGTGTTTTATTTTAAAGGAAATGCGATGAGTAAACGCGAAACAACAAAGTATAAAATTGACCGTCGTATGGGAGAAAATATTTGGGGTCGTCCAAAATCTCCCGTCAATCGTCGTGATTATGGTCCAGGTCAACATGGACAGCGTCGTAAAGGAAAACTTTCTGACTATGGGGTGCAGTTGCGCGCTAAACAAAAGCTGAAAGGGTTTTATGGAGATATTTCAGAAAAACAATTTCATAAAACTTATGAAGAAGCTGCTCGTCGACGGGGTGATACTGGTGAAAATCTTATTGGTCTGTTAGAGTCACGTTTGGATGCTGTTGTCTATCGTGCAAAATTTGTACCTACGATTTTCGCTTCTCGCCAATTTATCAATCACGGTCATGTTAACGTAAATGGGCGGCGCACAAATATTCAATCTTATCGTTGTAAGCCCGGTGATGTTATTGAGGTTCGGGAAAAATCAAAACAACTTGTTTTAGTTTTAGAATCTGTACAATTGGCAGAACGTGATGTCCCTGATTATATTGAAGCAGATCATAAACAGATGAAAGCAACCTTTACACGTATTCCTGCTTTTGCAGATGTTCCTTATGCTGTGCAAATGGAACCTAATTTGGTTGTTGAATTTTATTCTCGATAATTTTTTTATGAGAAAAATTGTTTCTCTCTTCATATGGTTATAACTTAAAATATTGTATTTTTTATAATCTTTGGAGTTAACAAGTATTTTTTGTGAATGGTTCTATATTAAGTTTATTGCTATGTTTTATAGCGATAAACTTATATAGTTCCATTTCTTTTTTATGTATCTAATTTTTATAAATTCAAAAAACATAACTGTAAGTTTACTTTATATTTGTTTCTGTCTTTGCAAAACGAGCTATTACTTGTGCAGGATATGGTATTATGAATGATGTTTCAGTTGAATATCAGACAATAGAGGAAAACAAAGAGAGAGATGATCTTTTGGAAAGAGAAGGAGATGATTGTCATCCAATATTTCGGGTTGCTCCTTCAAGCGTAGAATTTAATAAATTGCGCAAACGGCTTTTGCGTCATATGCGGCAGGCTTTGGATGATTTTTCTATGCTCTCTACGGGAAAAAAATGGCTTGTCGCTTTATCGGGCGGAAAAGACTCTTATGGTTTATTAGCGCTTCTTTTAGATTTAAAGTGGCGTGGTCTTTTATCCGTTGAAATTCTTGCCTGTAATCTTGATCAAGGGCAACCAGGATTTCCTAAGCATATTCTGCCAGACTTTTTAAGTTCTTATAAAGTTCCATATCGTATTGAATATCAGGATACTTATTCCATTGTTACAGATAAATTGGCAGAGTCGCAGACATATTGTTCACTTTGTTCTCGATTACGACGTGGTAATCTCTATCGTATTGCCCGTGAAGAGGGATGTTCTGCATTAGTTTTAGGTCATCATCGTGATGATGTTTTGGAAACGTTTTTCATGAATTTGTTTCATGGTGGACGATTAGCCGCTATGCCTGGTAAACTTAAAAATGATGAAGGTGATCTTTTTGTATTACGTCCTCTTGTCTATGCTGCTGAAGAAGATATGGAAAAATTTTCTCAAGCAATGAAATTCCCAATTATTCCTTGTAATCTTTGCGGTAGTCAAGATGGCTTACAACGTAATGCAATGAAAGAAATGCTGAAAAACATTGAAAGACAAATGCCAGGACGTAAAGATACGATGATTCGCGCTTTAACAAATGTACGCCCAAGTCATTTGCTTGATAAGAAATTCTTTGACTTTAAAGCGTGTTAATAAAAATTAGATACTCTAAAAATAAGTTCAAAGATTTTAAAATAAGACGCTTTCTTAAAGAGACATCTCTCAAAGAGCACCCAAGCCCACTTCATGATGGCATCTGTGAAGGCGATACCATGAAATCCATAAAGCCCTCCATCTTTACGTTTATTAAGGAGTAAGCCAGCATCATCAACACACTTTGCCAGCTCGTGGGTCACTACACCCTTGGCACTTAAGACGATTCATAAAAACCATTTTTAGTTCTTTCTTTAATAATTTTTATCCACACATTCATCCCGCTTGTAACGTACAAACGAATGATTTTGATTGATTCAATGTAAACAGGTCTGAAATGAGAGAATCTTACGATATTCGGGACTCTCATTCAACATGCAAAAAAGCAAATTATTCTTATAAATCAATATATTGATTTATAAGAATAATCGGGAATTGCATTGCTTGAGAAAAATTTTCCATATCTTCCTCAGCAGCATAGACAATACGATAATTTATTGTTTTGCAATTTAGCTATAAAATATTTTAGTTCAAATTCTCTTATATTACATCTATAAACATTCCCTTGCATATAACAAGTGGAATTCTTGTGTGTAGAAAACACAATTGAAAAAAGCCTTCTTTCACGAACCAATGACTATCGAAATATTAAAAACGGAAAAATAGTGTGACTATCCGGTTTATTCTTTAATTAAAGATGAAGAGAGCCGTATGAATGTTATCTTATCCTGTTGTACCATAAAACACTATCATTTAGAGTAGTATACTAAGAGAATATATAAATTTTATTACACTTTTAGAATGTATAGCGAATATTCAGGGTAAGGACTTCCGGTAAATTCTCATGAAGTGAGTCACATAAGTGATCGGGCTTTATTGTGAGAAGTCACTTTTTTATAAACCGACTCTGATAGGAGTCTTCGTCATTTAGAACCTAGAAGGGGTTAAGTTTTTAAACGGCGATACCATAAAGGTCATAAGCATCCGATTGTTCGATTTTAACGGTGACAAATTCACCCACACGCAGTGGACGTCGTGATGATATATGGACAACACCATCTATTTCTGGAGCATCGTATTGACTACGCCCTTTAGCAATTTTTCCTTGACTTTCATCGATAAGCACTTGGAGTCTTTTTCCAATTTTTTTCTTTAAAAGATGCGTAGAAATTTGTTGTTGTTTTGCCATAAAACGATGCCAGCGGTTTTCTTTTACGTCTTCAGGAATATTTTCTAATCCCAAATTATTTGCAACGGCTCCTTTTACTTCTTCATATTTAAAGCACCCAGCTCGTTCAATTTTTGCTTCTTCTAGCCATTCTAGGAGTATATTAAAATCTTCATTCGTTTCACCAGGAAAACCAACAATAAACGTTGATCGCAAAGTAAGATCTGGACATATTTTCCGCCATTTTTCAATTCTTCTGTTTGTTTTTTCCATAAGTGCGGGACGCTTCATATGACGCAAAACAATTGGTGATGCATGCTGAAAAGGTATATCCAGATAAGGGAGAATTTTTTTTGCAGCCATAAGCTCGATAACTTCATCAACATGGGGATAAGGATAAACGTAATGCATACGTACCCAAATTCCCATATCGCCCAGTTCGCGACAAAGGTCAAAAAATTTCGTTTTGATTGTGCGATCTTTCCAAGAATTCTCGAGATATTTAAGATCAATGCCATAAGCACTCGTATCTTGTGAAATAACCAAAAGTTCTTTTACACCTGCTTGTACAAGTTTTTCAGCTTCGCGAAGAACATCGCTGATGGGGCGTGAAGTGAGATCACCACGCAGTGTAGGGATGATACAAAAACTACACCGGTTAGAGCATCCTTCAGAAATCTTTAAGTAGGCGTAATGGCGAGGTGTTAAACGAATACCTTGGGGAGGAACTAAATCAAGAAAAGGATCATGAACGGGAGGAATTGCCGTATGAACAGCTTCTATAACAGTTTCATAAGCTTGTGGTCCTGTAATGGCCAATACATTAGGGTATGCTTGGCGAATAACATCAGGATCAGCACCAAGACACCCTGTTACAATAACTTTTCCATTTTTTTTGAGAGCTTCATCAATATTAGCGAGTGATTCTTTTCTAGCAGAGTCAAGAAAACCACAGGTATTCACAATAACGACATCAGCCCCTTGATGTTGACGTGAAATTTCATACCCTTCAGAGCGAAGGCTTGTAATAATTCGCTCAGAATCAACAAGTGCTTTTGGGCATCCGAGGGAGACAAAACTAATACGAGGTGCGACCATGATGATCCTACAATTACTATCAATGATTGAGTTACGCTTTTACTAACTTAAAAATAATGTTCTTTATTTTTATACCTATGCAATACAATCTGTTACAAAGTTATTTGATTTTTTTCTACAAAATTTTATGTGTTTTTATGCATGCATACAATTTTTTCCTATTATATCGTAAAACTCTGTCATTGAGGAGGAGGATATAAGGCTGCTTCCTTCAAAGCATTCAAGTTCTTTTACAAAGTACGTGGTGAATATTTTAAAGCTTACTTGTCAAGCTTGGTGTAAGTGAAGGACATGGAGGGAAGGGAAAGTAGAAACCCGCTTGATAAGGATCTGGATTGTTTATAAACCGAATTGGGGACTTCTTTGGCTGTGGAGAAGAAGTCAATTGCATGTGGCACAATAAAAAAATACTCAACAGCTTCTTATTGCGATATCTATCGCGTACTATAAGGTTTATTTTTTAATATTTGCGAATAAGTCCGGTAAGTTTGCCTTGTATTTCTACACGGTCGGATTCGTATGTCCGTACTTCATAATGAGGATTTGCGGCTTCTAATGCAATAGAAGCTCCTTTGCGTCGATAACGTTTTAATGTGGCTTCTTTTTTATCAATAAACGCAACAATGATTTCACCTGTTATTGCTGTATTTTGACGTTTCACAATGATCGTATCTTTATCAAGGATACCAGCCTCCATCATAGAATCATCTTTCACTTCTAATGCGTAGTGCTCACCTGTATTAACCATATCGAGTGGGAGAGAAAGGCTGTTTATTTGTTGCAGTATAGCAGAGGCGGGTACGCTCGCAGAAATACGTCCCATAATAGGAATGGTGATATTTTTTTTTTCTTCTTCATCAAAGTGACTCAAACTTTTTGATATTTCTCTTTTATTTTTTTCTATCATACTGGGAGAAATTTTACGTGCTAAAGAAAGACTAAATGTTATTTTCTCGGGAAGCCGAATCACCTCCATTGCACGAGCCCGATTGGGCAAACGACGTATAAAACCTCGTTGTTCTAAGGCTATAATAAGCTTATGAATACCAGACTTTGAAGAAAGTTCTAATGCATTTTTCATTTCTTCAAAAGAAGGAGGAACACCAGTTTCTTTTATATGGTTATGAATAAACAAGAGTAATTCATATTGTTTACATGTTAGCATTCAACATTCCAATCAAAATAATAAAAAATGTGTAAAGTAAAAAAAATATATATAACACTTTTACAATTTTTATCGCCAAATCAAAATTATTTTCTTTGTTTTTGATCTTATCGTTTAATAAATCAATATGTTTATTTATAGATATATTTAAATTATTATTTATATACTGTATATCTACATTAATATTAAATAATGTATAAATATACTTTATAGTTCTGACTGAATTATCCAACAATAAATTTTGTGATTAGTATTATCCTTTTCTTCTAAAAATATATCTACGTATTTTGTAATTTTTTATATAAAAAAGTTAACTAGAAGGCATTATATATATTCAAAACACTTAAAATCATTTTGCATACTGCATATTATTTCTGCTTTTTTATTCTTAGTAAAATTATCTACAGCTCTAATAGTGAGTACAATTTATAGTCATTCGGGATATTTTCAATGAGACTAAATTTTTGCTTCATATCTACTTTATTTTATAGGATAAATTGGCTTTCGTTATATATTCATTATGCATGAATAAAAATCATACTCTCAAAGTGCCATTGTTGCTTATTGTTCCATTTTCAAGTCTAACGTGTTAACCGCTATATACTATTTTCATGAATCCTAATGTTGCGATAATTTTTGGTTATTGAAAAGAGACATAAAAGGCATTTTTATTTTTTTATAGTTTTATTCTCTCACTTTTATCGGTCAAGAAAATGCTTTTTATTGTTTCAATATAAAAAAGATTTGAAATAAGAGAAGCTTACAGTATTTGAGACGTCTCACTCAAGTGAGAAAATGATAAATTATTATAAATCAATATATATCTTATAAAGCTGTATTCATATTTGAAATATTGAACACTAAAATATAAAGATATAAAATAATATTATAGTAAAAAGTATTTTTCCTTCTCTATCCATTATGCTCAACACCCCATGTGAAGGGAAGAGGGGTATTTCTCATAATTTTAACGCTTCGAATCTATGCAATATTTTGCAGTGAAATTTTTCCTTTATTGAAACTTCAAAAAGAAGATTAAAGAGTACTTATACAATGATGAAGTAAAGGGGCGAAAACGAAAAATTATTGATAACTGAAGAAAATAATAATATTTTTCTTCAAAAGGTGTTGACCAAATGAAAAGTCAACCGTATGTTCCCTTCACTTTCTGCAAATTAGATAGTGTGCAAACTAGATAGCTTGTATGAGAGCGCGTAGCTCAGCTGGTAGAGCAACTGACTTTTAATCAGTAGGTCCAGGGTTCGAATCCCTGCGCGCTCACCAACTTTAAATTAGTATCAATAGGCTATCAAAAATTTAAAAATCTTTCTTGTTTTGATTCTTTTTAAAGTTTTTTATTGATTCTATAGCCTGTCATTTTCTATCAGCTGTTTTGGAATAAAGCGATGCTATGCTGTCTTCTGTCCAACAGAAAAGAGCATTAAGCTTACGATAGGGTTGTATCTGCGTTAGCAGCACATGTGGTTTCTAATTTTCTTAATCAGAGGGTGTTTTTTAATATCCACTGCATTACATGATTCGAAAAACAGTTGCTAAAATCACCACTTATTCACACTTATATTATGAAAGAACTTTTCTATAAGATATTGATTTATTTAATTTTTAATCTTTTTAACATCAACTATAGTACATTTATTTCTTATGAAAATCATAAAAAGGTTAACAATGTGTTAATTTCTTGATAAAAGGGGCAATTCAAGAGTGGTATATGCGCGAGGGGAATCATTTAAAAGCGTAAACTCTTCCGTTGCGTACAAAAAAACGTGACGTGGTTTTTACAGTAGTGCTTAACAGAAATAAGTGGACTGAATAGATGCCTTCAAATAGAAAAAAGAAATTTACTTTTATGATTAAACCAACACTTCAATTATTTTCTATGATAGTCATTTCTCAGACATTGGTGTCTTGTTGCGCAAGCCAAACTATGCAGTTTTCAATAAAAGATTCTTATCATAATAAACCAATTAACGTAAACACTTCTGTATTACCTCAACAAGTATCTAATAAGAAGAATCAATCGGAAGAAAAAAAGCGTGGGCGAGCGATTGTTGGTAAACCTTATCAAATAAAAGGAAAGTGGTATTATCCTCAAAATGATCCGACTTATAAACGTGTTGGCGAAGCCTCATGGTATGGTTCAGACTTTCATGGGCGTTTAACTGCCAATGGTGAAATTTATGACATGAATCTTTTGACTGCCGCTCATCCTACAATGCCTTTACCTAGCTATGCTCGTGTTACTAATTTGAAAAATGGGTCTTCAATCATTGTTAGAGTGAATGATCGTGGACCTTTTATGAAAGACAGAATCATTGATTTATCAAGGCAAGCTGCAACAATACTTGGTTATGTCGATAGGGGGGTCGCAGATGTTAAAGTAGAATATATTGCTGAAGCACCTGTTGGCTATTATGATGGTGCATATTTAATGGCCTCTTATACTCCTGGAAATGCTGCCCCATATTCATTAGCATCGGAAAATGTTGCGAAAAAAAGAGAAACTGTTTTATTAAAAGAGCAGCGCAATACAGGAAACAAAAAAGAATTAGCTAAAACAGCTACTGTTGAACAGGAACAACGCAATAAAACTGTTGCAGTGAAATTGCCAGAAGTTGGTCCTATCATGGTTGATAAGCCGGTACCATTCGATCAAGTTGCTTCTATAAATAAACTAAACAAGAAGACAAAAGCAAATTGGCTACAACTGTTTTAAGAAAAAATGCATTGGTTTTTAATCAATATAATTTTCAAATAAAAAATGATAAAAAGTTGCGGATTTATTGTAAAGCTTTCATCTTAAAGCGAACAGCTATACAATTTAATTTGGGAAGAATAAAAAGCTTAAAAAGTTAAAGAATATTTCCTTTTGATTCGGTTTTACAGCTTTCTAAAACACCTACAGCAATATTTTATGATAGAGATTATGCACGGTCTCATACTTTTGTGTATCACGTTCTTTAAATGGGGTTAAAGTGCCCCATGTAAAGTAGAGCGCTTCAAAAAAAATACACTTGCATTGCCCATTCAAGCACTTATTTTAAGGAGATATATCCTCAATACTCTTAAGTTTATTTTACAACAATGCCCATGAATGGTGTCATTATAAAACCTTTAGGTATCACTATCTTTACACTTATGAAGATATAAACAGACACCAACATACACTTTTCCCCCAATGTTTTACGATAATCCTTAACATTTGAGAGGTTTATAAGAAATATTTTACTCTCTTCTTTAATAATTTTTACGCATATACCAACCTTGCTTATGACGCGTAAGCAAGCGATTTTTAATGAATTCAATATGAGAGGAGGGGATGAGAGAATCTTATAGTATTTTGAGTTAGCTTCAATTTTAAAATGATAATTTATCAAAACAAATCAAAACACTATCAATAAAAATAGGAAAAAATCTTTTGTCTCTCATACTTTAAAATGTTAAACTGAACCTACATGGAAGATAAAAAGCGTGTCATATTATTTTTTCTAACGCTAAATGAAAATAAAATCTTTTTGTGAGTTGTAAATAATTTCTTAATTTGCAGAAATCAAAAAGTTTTTTCCTATATAGTAGGTTCTTTAAGCTGATCTTTAGATGGGAGGAGCGGCTATGTATACAGCATTAAGGATCTTATTGATATTATGGGGAGTATTGGCATTTAATACGTGGGGGAGAGCGCAAGATTTTCAAACTCCCGCATCCCAATTGTTATTACTCGATGATGATACAGAGACAGTACTCTATGAAAAACAAAGTGCTATTCCTTTTTTTCCTGCTTCATTAGTAAAATTGATGACAGCAGAAGTTGTATTTCATCAATTAAAAAAAGGATTATTAACAAGTACGCAGAAATTTAAGGTCAGTGAAAATGCTTGGCGCAAGGGTGGAGCACCTTCTGGTACAACCACTATGTTTGCAAAAATAAAAACAGAAATCAGTGTTTCTGATCTGTTGCGTGGTTTAATTATTGTCAATGGAAATGATTCTGCTATTATTCTTGCTGAAGGCATATCGGGAGATGAAGCTCATTTCGCAAAGTTGATGAATCAGCGCGCTAAAATGATTGGATTATCTCAGAGTCATTTTGTTAATGCAACAGGGCTTCCCGAAGAGGGACAATTTGTAACAGTGCATGATATGATTATATTAGCACGTTACATTACTCAGGAATATCCAGATTATTATGCTCTTTATCGTGAACCTCATTTTACGTGGAATAATATTTTTCAACGTAACAAAAACCCTCTTATTTCTAAGGAAATTGGTGTAGAAGGATTTGGTTTTGGCTACAGTAAAAAAGAAGGTTTTTCAATGGTTGCCACCATTTCTAAAAATCATCGACGTCTTTTTTTAGCAATCAATGGTTTGCAAGATGGAAAAAAATATACAAAAGAAATAGAACGCATTCTTCAATGGGGAATGACGGCATTTGATCTCAAAACGATTTTCACAAAAGAAGAAACGGTTGCTCGTGCTTCTGTTTATGGTGGTAAGCAAAATTTTGTTCCACTCATTGTTAAAACACCAATAAGTTTTATGCTTTCAAATGAAAAAAAAGTAAATGTTAAAGCAAAAATTAAATATCATGGTCCATTGAAAGCTCCCATCATTTCTGGGCAATCAGTTGGCGTTATTCAAATTTTAGAAGATAAAAAGGTTCTTCTGGAAAAACCAGTTTTTGCCGGAATGAATGTTCAGGAAGGAAGCTTCTTTGCAAAAGTGAAAAATGCATTCTATGAAATAACAATTGGATGGTTACGGAAATATTTATAGTTACGCGCTAATAAGGTTAAGGTCATACGTGTCAGGTTATTTTATTACATTCGAAGGAGGGGAGGGAGTAGGAAAAACAGTACAGATTTCTTTGCTTGCTGAGTATCTCTCTCACAAAGGTTATGATGTTGTTACAACACGAGAACCAGGAGGAACGGCAGGAGCAGAAGCAATCCGACATATTTTATTGTCAGGGAAGATACAACAGTATGGACCATTGATTGAAGCTGTTTTGTTTACAGCGGCACGCGCTGACCATTTTCATGAAGTTATCGCACCTTCTTTGCAAAAAGGTAAAATCGTTTTATGTGACCGCTTTATTGATTCTACACGCGTTTATCAAGGACTCAATAATAGAGTCAGTTCTTCTGTTCTTTCTATTTTAGAGTATGTTGCGCTCAATGATATCATGCCTCATTTAACATTTTTATTAGATATGCCAGCAATATGGGGTATGAAGCGTGCAAATTTGCGAAGAAAAAAAACAGAAGAAATTGATTATTTTGAAAAAGATCAGTTGAAAATTCAAGAACAAAGGCGTCAAGCTTTTCTTCAACTGGCCAAACAGGAACCCCATAGATTTCGAATCATTGATGCCTCTGGCTCAGTGGAAGCTATTGCTCATCAAATAAAAAATATTTGTCATCAGGTATTGTTGGATCAGCTTTCATGAGTAACGTAAATATCTTACACCAATATGATGATATTGATACAATTTTATCACCATCCCAGAACAATGTTATCTTTGGTCATGAGGATATTCGTCATTTTTTGACACAAATGCTTAAAGAAGAGCGTTTGCATCATGCATTATTATTTGAAGGAGAATATGGGATTGGAAAGGCTACATTAGCCTTTCATCTTGCTTGGAATATTTTAAGTTTTCAACAGAGTTCTTTCTTGAAACCCGATCCTTATTCTACCTCATGGCGCCAAATTACACAAGGAAGTCACCCTGGTCTTTTGTATATTTCACGTCGATTTGATGTAAAAACGCAAAAGTTTAAAACAGGAATACTCGTTGATGATATCCGTGATATTATGCATTTTTTAAGCCGAACATCGCAAGACAATGGATGGCGTATTGTTATTATTGATTCTGCAGATGATATGAATAGAAATGCAGCAAATGCAATTCTCAAAATACTTGAAGAACCCCCTACAAAAACGTTATTTATTATTATCGCGCACTCTTCAGGAAAATTGCTTCCAACAATCCATTCACGATGTCAAAAAATTTCTTTTCGTCCGTTGAATAACGATGAAATGAAAAAAGTCATTACACATATTTTCGCCCATCAGGATTTACCTGATGAGAAAACTATGAAAACGATTATTAAAAAATCCAAAGGCAGTCCTCGAAAAGCTGCTTTACTTATTTGCCACGGCGGTCTTGAAATTATTAAAACGATAGATGCTCTCTTAGAAAAACCTGTTTGTGATGCAACGATTGTACACACTCTTGCACAAACATTTTCATCTGCTTCTTCCATATTCCAATTTCAACAATTTTGTAATGAAATTCTTGATAAAATTCAAAAAAAAGCTATCATGCTCATTGAAAAAGGAGATTTATTTCTCTCAAAAAAATATGCGCAAAAGTGGCAAGAGATTCATCAAGAAATAGAGGAAGTGCAAGTGTTTAATCTCGATAAGAAGCAGTTTGTGATTAACGTGCTTTTTAGAGTTCATAAGATCATTCACGAGGATTAGTTTTTCCGTGACAATGTGATGAACAGACGTTATGTCATTGTATCTTTTATTTATGGCGTTTTACAATGAGTATGACATGCGTGACACATATTACATAACAACTCCTATTTTTTATCCTAATGGTGCTCCACATATTGGGCATGCCTATAGTGCCATTGCTAGTGATGTTTTAGCCCGCTTTCAACGATTAAACGGAAAAAATGTATTTTTTCTTTCTGGTACCGATGAGCATGGTCTAAAGATGCAACAAACGGCAGCAGCATTGGGCATGACACCTCAACAACTTGCAGATCGTAATAGTGCTGTGTTTCAAAAAATGCTTGCAGTATTAAATTGTTCTAACGATGATTTTATCCGTACGACAGAAGAGCGCCATTATCAAGCTTGTCAAGAAATTTGGAAAAAGATGGAGACAAATGGCGATATTTATCTCGACCGTTATACGGGTTGGTATTCGGTTCGCCAAGAAGCGTATTATGAAGAGAAAGATACAGAAGTTGGAGCAGACAACATCCGTCGCGAGAAGGAATTAGGCTCTCCAGTTGAATGGAATGAAGAAGAAAGTTATTTTTTTAGACTTTCTCGTTATGAAAAGGCTCTTCTTGAATATTATGAAAAATATCCTGATTTTATTTTGCCACTTGAGCGGCGTAATGAAATTATAAGTTTTATCAAATCGGGATTAAAAGATATCTCTATTTCACGCACAAGTTTTAATTGGGGCATTGCTGTTCCTGATAATCCAAAGCACGTAATGTATGTCTGGGTTGATGCGCTTACGAATTATTTATCAGCAATTGGTTTTTTCAATGAAAATTCAACAAAACGTGATTTTTGGCCTGCTAATACGCATATTATTGGTAAGGATATTATTCGTTTTCATGCAGTCTATTGGCCGGCATTTTTAATGTCTGCTGGGATTGACTTGCCTCAGAATATTTTTGCCCATGGTTTTTTACTTAATCGTGGTGCAAAAATGTCAAAATCTGTTGGAAATGTCGTTGATCCTTTTGAAATGGTTGATCATTATGGTCTTGATCAGGTCCGTTATTTTCTTCTCCGTGAAGTACCATTTGGACAAGATGGTAGTTATAGCCATGAAAGTCTTGTGAACCGTATTAATGCTGATCTTGCTAATGATCTTGGTAATTTAGCACAGCGTTCTTTATCTATGATTGCCAAAAATTGTGATGCAAAAGTTCCGCTACCAGCTTCATTTTTAGTTCAAGATAAACAGCTTTTAGAACAATCTCTTCAAGTGCTTGAAACTATACATCAAGCAATGTCTTCTTATAGTATGCATTTAGCACTTTCAGCTATTTTTTCAATTGTAGCAGATGCCAATCGCTATTTTGCCAATGAACAACCTTGGAGTTTACGTAAGAATGATCCAGAGCGATTTTCTACAGTTCTTTATATAACTGTAGAAATCTTGCGGCGAATAGGAATAATGCTTTTGCCTTTCATACCCCAATCGGCAGCAAAACTTCTTGATAGCCTTGCGATTGCTGAAGATGATCGGTTGTTGTATCATATAAGCCATTCAAAAATTCAAGAAGGACTTGATCTTCCACCACCAGAACCGATTTTTCCTCGTTATATCTTGAAGAAAGAAGAAGATATTCATCATGTTGATTGATACGCATTGTCATCTTGATTTTGAAGATTTTTCACAGGATTTGGATAATGTTATCCAGCGAGCTTTAGATGCTGACGTTAAACGTATGATAACAATTTCAACCCATGTTCATAAATTAGATAAGCTGTTAGCCATTGCGCAAAATTATGATCAAGTCTTTTGTTCTGTTGGTACACACCCCAATCATGCGCATGAAGAGCAAAATATTACAGCCAAAGAGCTTATACAGCTTTCGAATCACCCTAAAATTGTTGCATTTGGGGAGGGGGGACTTGATTATCATTATGATTATTCTACACCAGAAGAGCAAAAGAAAGTTTTTCAAGAACATATCATTGCTGCTCGAGAAACACAGATTCCTCTTGTTATCCATTCACGCAATGCAGATGATGATATGGAGAAAATATTACGTGAACAGATAAAAGAAGGAGCTTTTCCCTTTATCCTTCATTGTTATTCGTCTGGAATGCAACTTGCTCGTGCAGGAATTGAACTTGGTGGTTATATTTCTTTTTCAGGTATTCTTACTTTTAAAAACGCACTTGAAATCCGTGAAATAGCAAAAATTGTACCCCATGAGCATTTGTTAGTGGAAACAGATGCTCCATTCTTAGCACCTAGTCCCCATCGGGGCAAAACAAATGAACCATCTTTTGTATGCTATACGGCAGCTGTTTTGGCTGAAACAATTGGCTTAAGTATTGAAGAAACAGCCCAAATAACAACCCGTAACGCTTTTCGTTTATTTAGCAAAATGAAATAAGGCAAAAGATATGTGTGATCAATACCGATTTACAATATTAGGTTGTGGTCCTTCTCCAGGAGTGCCCCGCCCCAATGGTGATTGGGGAACATGTGATCCGAATAACCCTAAAAATAAACGCTACAGAAGTTCTTTATTAGTTGAACGTATTAAACCATCAGGAGACAAAACAACGATCGTTATTGATACGGGTCCAGATTTTCGCTCACAAATGATCGATGCGCATGTGAACCATCTTGATGCTGCTCTTTACACGCATTCTCATGCTGACCATATCCACGGTATTGATGATTTACGCAGCTATGCACTTGCACAAAAATGTTTAATAGATATCTATGCCGACAGATTTACACTAGAACATCTCAAAAACGCTTTCGGATATTGTTTTCAAACACCAAAAGATTCATCTTATTCTCCCATTTTAAAAGAGCATCTTATCAATGAAGATAGCCAATTTATTATTCAAGGGCAGGGGGGAGCAATAAGCATCAATACACATTTACAACACCACGGAAACATTCACTCCTTAGGTTTTCGGATTGGGAATGTTGCCTATTGTACAGATGTTAGTGAATTTCCTGAAAAAACTTTATCCAAATTAATGGATTTGGATGTTCTCATCATTGAAGCTCTTCAATTTAAATCCCATCCGAGTCATTTTTCTGTTGATCAAGCATTACAGTGGATAGAATATTTAAAGCCAAAACAAGCGATACTCACACATATGGACAGATCACTGGATTACAATAAGGTTATAAATTACGTCCCATCCTATGTAAAACCTGCATATCAAGGTCTAACTTTTGAAACAGATGCATAAGCTTATTATGCGCAATATTTTAAGTTAAATAAAATACTTTTAAATTTATCCTTTATTTTATTTCATTTTTGACATATTTAGTGTTTTTTATGTCAAAAATGAGGCTTTTATGTATAAGAATTTTAAGCGGGGTGTATGTATTGTGGTTTTAGCGGTTTCCTTGACAGCATGTGGGGGGCGTTTAGAAAAAAATATTGCAACGACAACATTACATGACGGATCAATGAGTTGTGCCGATATTCAACGGGAGTTTTTTGCTAATAAACGTCAGATTAATGATACAATTGCAGAGCGTTCTAAAGCAAGAAATAAAAACGTGGCTTTAGCAGCGGCAAGTGTTGTATTTGTACCTGCTTTGTTTTTTATGGATACTAAATCCAGTGAAAGTAATGAAATTTCGGCTTTAAACAATCGTAATGCTGTTTTGAGTGATCTTGCACGTATGAAACGTTGTAAAATAATGCAATAATTTTCCTTATTTTATTATACGTAATTTCGTTATCACTATTTTTGGTCTTTAAGGAATATTCCTTAAAGACCAATTTTATTTTAAAAGTAAAAAGTAAATTGTATCATATTATCGCATAATATATATTATGGAACTTTTTTAGAAAGAGTAGAAGTTTGGCAATTGAAGTGAATATCTTTTACTTATTACTTAAAAAACTTTTTGATGACTTTTTAAGATTGAAAAATCTTTTTCGAAAATTTTAATCATAATGGTTTTTTATTTTTTACTTTTTTTAAAAAAATCATCATAATTTGTAAGATAATAAAAGCTAAAAATAATATTCCATGAAATAATGGTACAAAAGGCTGATAAATAAAATCGGAATAATATATTGCTATTGTTTCAATCAATGCGGCAACACACCATAAAATAATGCCCCATAGTGAATACATCCAAAGACCAATTAAAGCAATAGGATAGAGAATAGCCAATATAGCTGATGCAAATTGCCACTGCCAAGGCATAAGGTCAAAACGCCATAAAATACCTGGAAAGACCCCCACAAGGCGTATCCAATAAAAAATACCTAGGACTAAGCAAATAAGTGCCAAAAACCGTAAGTAACAGTTATAGATTAAATTGATTTTTGAAATCTGTTTGTGAGAATTATTTTTCACAATAATAACTCTTGTTCAACAGGTTGGAAGTAAGAATCTACCATTTCATCTGTCACATTTGAAAGTTTATCTGGCTGCCATTGAGGTCTTTTATCTTTATCGATTAACATAGCACGTATACCTTCATAAAAATCATGTGAATGAATCATATGATGCGCTATGCGGTTTTCAATTTTCATACAATTTTCCAACGTTTGAGATGAATTTTGTTTCATTTGTTTCCAGATAACTTTTAAACTTGTCGGAGAACGTGACTGCAAAATATCATAACATTCTTTAGCAAATAAAACATCTTCATTGCTTTTTTTATGTAGCAACTCAAGACATTCTTCTAAGCTGTGGGCACTAAAACAACTGTTAATAATATAACGTATTTCATGACTCGTTTCATAGTCTTTTGTAATTGCTTGCTCGTTTAAAGCTAAAGTGGGGTCTCCTTGCTCAATAACAGCTTTTCTAATCATATCGAATTCAATTTCAGGAACGGCATGTGTTGCTAATCCTAAATTTAAACAATCTCCCCACTTTATGCGTGCGCCCGTTAATGCAAGATAGATGCCAAAATGATTGGGAAGAGATGGTAAGAAAAAACTTGCACCTACATCTGGGAAAAAGCCAATCGCACCTTCTGGCATAGCAAAAACTGTATTTTCTGTAACAATTCGATGCAAACCATAGAGAGAAATACCTACCCCTCCTCCCATCCAAATACCGTTTAAGAAAGAAATGTAGGGCTTTGAAAAATGTTTGATATAAGCATTCAAGCTATATTCCTCCCTAAAGTATTGACAAGCAGAGGCACTTTTCCCCATATGATAGATTTCTACAACATCTCCACCAGCACAAAAAGCACGTCCCTCCCCTTCAATTAAGACACAAGAAACATTATCATCTGTTTCCCATGTTCTGAGAGCTTTTTTTAAAGCTGAAACCATTCGTTGATTAAGAGCGTTTAATGCTGAAGGACGCGTGAGCTTTATAATACCAGCACATCCTTCTTTCGTAAAAGAAATATCATCACCTGCTCCAAAGTCAATTTGCATCTTACACCCTTTTAAAAACAACTATTTTATTGTTTTTTTATATTTTTTGCCCCAAGTTGAGGAAATATTTGCATGATTGCGCCAATACAATATATATAAATTCCTGTTACCGAGATTCCTATTTTAACCCAATCTGGAGCTTCTAGTTGATAAAAGAAGGCAGAAACACCAAAAACACACCATAAGAGAAAAATGGGAAAATTAACTCTACGTAAACGAAGAACTCTTACTGGATGGATAAAATAAATTGGTAAAAAAGATATAATCGCCGATAAAACAATAATGATAAAAGTAATCCACTCTCCTGGTCTGACGACAAAAAGCGTAAAAACCATCATATTCCAAACAACAGGAAATCCTTTAAAAAAGTTTTCTTTGGTTTTCATACTAGTATCTGCATAATAAATAGCAGATGAAATAACAATAATTGCACTCAATGAAAATGATAACCCTACCCCCATGAAACCACTTTGATAGAGTGCAAAGGCAGGAATTAAGACATAAGTCACGTAATCAATAATATTATCTAACAGCTCTCCAGACCATGTTGGAAGAACGTATTTAACATCAAGTTTGCGTGCAATTGGTCCATCTATACCATCAACGAGAAGGGCAAGCCCAAGCCAACAGAACATAGCTGTCCATTCTTTTTGAGAGGCTGATATAAGAGAAAGAAATGCTAAAAATGATCCCGAAGCTGTTAGTAAATGAACGGAAAAGGCCTTTGCTTGTGGCATTGTTACTTTTTTATGGCGTAATAATTTAGCATTTGTTTTGATTTTCTTTGTTAGTTTACGTTTCAAGGTTTTCTTATCCTCATTTTTAAAGTCTTCATCCATCTATTAATACGCCATTTTTTACCGATGATATGATCCGGCATAAAAAATCATAAAAAGGTTACTTTTTTATATCGCATTATTTATTACATACTATAATAATAGAAGAGCTTCATATAATAAAAAGAGAGTGATCATTTGGAAATATTAAAATATTTTATCAATGGAGAAAGGTTCAAACAGTTGTGATCTTTGAAAAGAACGAGCATAAAGATATTGCTGTTATTGGTGCAGGTCCTGTCGGAATGTTAGCTGCGCTGAGTCTTGCACATGAGGGGCTTTCTGTTTTTCTTGTTGGGCCCCCTGCTCATACAGATGAGTTACGAACAACTGCTCTTATGATGCCTGCAATACGCATGCTTCAAAAACTCAATATTTGGGATAATCTTCAAAAACATGCAGCTGCTTTATCGTCCATGAGAATTATAGATATAACTTCTAGAATTGTGCATGCTCCTACGGTGCATTTTTCTTCTGCTGAAATTGGTGAAAAAGCTTTTGGCTATAATATACCTAACGTAAAATTAAACAGTGCTTTAGTCGATGCTGTTACACATACGCCTAATATTACAAGATTTGTTTCTGCAGCCAAATCTGTTCATCATACAAAAAACCATGTATTTATTACTCTTTCTGATTGTAGAGTCATTCAAGCACCACTTGTTATTGCAGCTGATGGACGTCACTCTCTTACACGTGCCGCAGCAGGAATAAGTGTCAAACAGTGGAATTATCCACAAAAAGCACTTGTTCTCAACTTTTCTCATGAGTTTTCTCATCAAAATACATCAACTGAATTTCATACAGAACACGGTCCATTTACACAAGTTCCACTACCAGGACGAAGATCTAGTCTTGTATGGGTTGTTCATCCTTCCCGTGCTGAAGAATTATTGAATATAGAACCAAAAAAAATTGCAAAAATGATTGAAGACAAAATGCAATCAATGCTTGGAAAGCTAAGCTTAGAAACATCAATTCAAGCATGGCCGCTTTTCGGACTTCTTTCTCATCATTTTGCTGCTAACCGAACAATTTTAGTCGGTGAAGCCGCTCATGTTTTTCCCCCTATTGGAGCACAGGGATTGAATTTAGGATTCCGTGATGTCCAAACTTTAATTGATATTTTACCCAATAAAATATCCAATTCTAACTCTGAAATGATTGTTGCACATTATAACAAATGCCGCAAACCAGATATATTAATCCGAAGTGGAGCTGTTCATACACTGAACTCTGCTCTACTTTCTCATATGTTGCCTGTTCATATCATACGAAGCATTGGGCTTGGTTTGTTACATAGTTTCCCGCCATTACGTAATTTATTTATGCGCGAAGGAATGTATCCCGGTTATGGATTCAAGGAAATTATGCAAATATTTCCAACAAAATCATCTAAACAACTCTACTAAGCAATAATGGATAATAACGTAAAGTAAATAATAATAAGTGTATAAGTTATCAATAAGCAAAGAAATAATTATTTTGAATAATGCGTTTTGAAAGTAAATTTATTCAGTAAAAATACAATACTCTACCATACATTTTCTGATATAAATATTTAAGAATGTTTTAGAATTTGATCTTATGTATAACAAAAAGGAATTGTTTAGTTTTTTAAGAATTAATATAATTCAGAGTATCTTTAACATTTTTTGTAAAAAATTATACTAGACTGTTCATTCTATTAATTTATGTGCTTGTTTTAAAGTAAGATCTGGAACCTAAACCCGTTTCACAATACTGTTAGTGGTATAAACGGAAAGCTATTAAGCACTATCATTTTTACGCTTATGAAAAAACAAGCTGGCGCCATTATTATATTTATCATCCTTTAATGTTTAGACACCCCTTATATTGGGGAGTCTTTCTAAGAGGCATTATTTATTCCTTTTATCATACACCAGCTCCTTTTATGATGTACGAATGATTTTAATTAATTTAAAATAAACAGATTTGAAATGAAAGAATTATACGATATTTTGAATGCTTATTTAATATATAAAACAATGAGAAACCATTATAAATCTATGTGTTATCAATGATAAAAATAAACGATATAATCATCTCTATGGTTTTATATTGCATTTTGAATCATATCTATTACTGATATTAAGAATAATTTGTTATTTATAATAAGAATATCTATAATTAATATTACTATACATCATTTTTTTATTAAAAACTATTATATATATTTAGTATATTGATATGAGATAAGATAAAACTGAATTATAGTTTCAAGCTTAAATTATAAAGATATCTTGCAAATCACATCTGTTAAATTTTTTACTATAAATCAAATAATAAAAAACAGTTTTATTTAATCAATAGATTTTAAAAGATTTTTATTATTAAGTATAATATTAAAAATAAAATCATCTTGGGAACCTGTTGGTAACACAGAGGTTAATGAAGTGTTGTTTTAACAAATGGTAACAAGATGACACTCAATAAATTTTTGAAATTAAGTACTTTTTTTATAATGATTGTATGTGTCTCGCTGATAATCAGTACTTCAATAAGTGAAGTTTTTCACCTTCCTTATTGTCAAACCTTTACCTATAGCCCTACTCAAAATGTCACTAAAATAGGTCAGAATTCATTTACTGCTTCACAAGTTAAAAATTGTCTTATGCAAAATGGTTTTGAGAATATTAAACGATTGCGTTTAGATGACAATGGCATTTGGCGTGCTTTAGTAAAATTAAAAAAGTCCCATTTTTTTGTATCCCTTGACTATTCAGGAACAGTTAGCATTCAAAATGAAGGAGAAAAATATGATTGATTTTAAAATTTACAGCAACATTTCTTTTTATAACTGTAAGAAAAAAAAATTAAAAAAGTGTTGCCATTCTATTAAAGAATTTGCTTTCATTGGCGGTTTAAATGGGAGCATATCAGGAGCTATCGCGGCAACTCTTGCAGCTTATGGTTATATTGCTCTTCCAGGATTTGGTCCAGTTATCGCAATGGGTATAGGAGTAGCCCTTTCTACCGGAATAATAATAGGAGCACTGATAGGATCAGGAATGGGAGGGAGTGTCGGTATATGCTGTATTTTATGGGAAATTTATATGAATCATAATAATTCTTTCTCTTATAAATTTCATAATGAATAGAAATTCTCGTCATTTTTTCTATGAAAACATTTAAATCATCAACAAATTATATGTTCTTTTTTGATGAAGCGATTATCATAGTATAAATGAAATAACATCTAACTTATTAAAACTATTTACTTAATTCTTTATTAAACATCAAAAAAGTAGCTTTTTAAAGCATCTCTTGAAGAAATGTAAGCGAGATATAATTATCAGTCTATGGAAGCTACATTTTTTATAGATCAAAAAATAAAAGTTATGTTCAGAAATATATATAAACATACTTTAAATTATTTGCTCTTTCTAAAAACTAATATTTCTATTTAAATTATTTTTTTAAAGTTTAATTTAAGACATTTATATAAATATATTATTAATTATAGATAATAATATATTTAAAGATAAGTATAAAGGTATTTTATGAAAAAAATATTATTATCATTATTATTTTTTATGGCATTTTTAATTCATAAAAATTCTGCATTAGCACTATCAACACAAGTAAATATTTATAAATTAGAAGACAACAATTTCAAAAAGGCTATTGGTAGCATTAAAATTGAAGAAATCACATACGGTTTGATTTTTATCCCTAATTTATCTAATTTATCAGAAGGGATGCATGGTTTTCATGTACATGTAAATCCTTCATGTGATACAAAAGATGGCATAATTGGTGGAAGCGCAGGTGGACATTATGATCCGGAACATACCGGAAAACATTTAGGACCTTATAATGTCAATGGTCATCTTGGTGATTTACCAGCACTTTATGTTGATAAGCAGGGATATGCCATAATGAGCGTTCTTGCTCCACGATTAAAAAAAATCTCTGAAATTAAAGGGCGCTCTTTAGTCATTCATTTAGGAGCTGATAATCAATCAGATAAACCATTACCGCTTGGCGGAGGGGGGGCACGTTTGGCGTGCGGTATTATTGAATAATAAATAGAATATTGTGGTAAACTATGACAATATACACTCCCTTGATCACAAGATATGATAGAAATTTATTTTTAAAATCTATTTCAAAAAATTAAATAAACTATGTGAACATTTTATAGAATTGATGTTTTTTTTGAATATTTTAACAAAGAACTAACAATAATCAGAACGAACAGCAGTCGAAAATGAGGAAATAGTAGAATAAATTCTTTGTAAAAAAACTTCAATATGAGGAAGCGATATTTTCAATGATTAATGTTAAACAAGAAACAACAAAGTTTAAATTTACTCTCTACAATATAAAATGTGTAATAAATTATAACCATTAAATCTAGTATCTAATGGGATAACATCTCTCGCACAAAATAAAAAGCCCCCAACAGGGAATTTTCACGCTCCCCTCCTCCCCCCCTCTCGTGAGAGTGCACACAAATAATTTTGATTGATTCAACATCAATATAAGATGGTTTAATTCAAAATGATTTAATGCTACGATATTCAAACTTCTCATTAAGTAAAAAGACTAATTATCATTATAAATCAATATATTAACTAAATATAATCATCAAATAAAACAGTGAGAGTAATTTTTTATCACTCTGAGAAAGGGCTTTTAAACAATAGAGTCTTTTTAAAAATATCCCCCACCGTTTGCACATGATCCCAATCTAGAGGACGCATCTCACCAGTTTGATAAAATTGACGAATGAGCTTAATATAATCAAGAAAATCTTTGTTTTCCTCCACTAATCTATTAGCGGTATCCCAATCAATATCATTACGTTCTTTAGCTGGAATTATGATCTCACTCTCAGAAGAGTTTTCCTTATCAAGCCTTATAAATCCAATTCCATGCAAACTTGAAAGCATTCGGAGCTCTTTTAATGTATCAACACCTTCAATTTCACTAGCTACTAAATAACTCAAATTAGCCCATGAAGAATTGCTTACTGTTTGAAAAAATGCTTTTCGTAAATTTGAACGATTGATGAGAATTTTTACTTCAAAAGACCAAAGCTTTGTCTTTTTATCAAAATATTGCAAAACACAGTCTTTGATTTCACGATTCCATTCCTTGCTTAAATCTTGCATCCCTACGAGATCTGGATAAAGCCATTTATTTCCGCCTGCACCATGTTTATTACGAGAACATTTCTCATTAATGCGCTTGCTATAAACAGCAAGCTCTGACCATAAAAATTTAGATAATAATGGATAAAGATCATGCTCTTTAACAGAGCCATCTTCTACCCTACTATTTACATTGTCTTCTACGGCATCAATTTCAGCACTATCTGTTTGTTTTGTAAAATAATACTGTCGCGGTCGCCCTTCAGTGGTTTTAATTTCTGGATAACGCTTTTGTAATTGAGGGCGCTTCGATCCTATTTCAGCAACAATTTGCTGAATAAGAGCTGCATCACTATTAAGGGGAGTAATTATTGCCGTTGAATGCTTTTGTTTTTGACGACATTTTTCTGGGTAATTTTCAAATATCCATTGAGCAATTTCTCGAGCTGTAAATTTTTTTGTCGGGTTTTTCTTTAAAAAATTAAAAACAGTGTTTGTTAAATTCAAAGTCATATGAAAAACTCCCCCCTTTCATCCTCTGGATATTTCATTATATTCATGATTTTAAATGAAAGAACAATAAACTATTTAAGTTTTTTAAAAAAAGCATATTTATAAAATTACCCAATAAAATTAAAATATTTTTTTGAAGTTGTGACTATAAACTCAAAGAACTTTTCACATAAGGAAAGTAAGATTGTACTTTTATAAAAAATTGGAAATGTGCTACAAATCCCTATAAAAAAGTATAATCTTGTGTAACTTTTCTATACATTTTTTCTTTTATTTTAATGTCGTTAGAAAAAATAATAATTTTTTGATTTAAGAATTAGCTCATATTCTTAAATTAATGGTGCAACAGGGAACAAAATTAAAAATAATATTCAAACATTTGATTGTTTCTCGCATCGGCCAGTTAAAAGACTTATGTGTTTTTTTAAGCAAAAAGTTAAGAGCTCTCAAGTATAGATTCTGAAATGGTAAACTCTGCACACAAACCTTCAAAACTACTATTTGCTTTAATAGCATCATGGGGAATAAGAACATAATACCATTTTTTACCGCCATAAACCGCCGCATAGCGCGTTGCATGACAACACCATTGAACTGCAGCTTCTCTCTTTTTTAAAACAATAGGATTTTTCATTTCAGAGGCTTTTTTAGGCTCACAAAGATATTTAGCATCCTTCGTTTCTACAACAAAATCAGGTTCATAGGCTGATCCTTTATCATATTCTAACTTGAAAAAACCTCGAGCGGGTTTCATCCATTTCAATACTTGTGCATCATCCTCTAATATTTGAGCAAATCGTAATTCCCCTTCTACTGAATCAAACTTTTGCAAAGGATAACAGCATTTTCTAAAGCCGCTGAATACAAGTTTTTTAATATCGCTTTTAATGGTAGGAATATTACGAAAATCAAGAGGAGATGTTCCTTGCGGTAAAACATAATGGATAGGTGTTAAAGTTGTAAAACCTCGTGTAACTTTAATCTCATAATCTTTTTGTGTTTCCCATTGATGTTCTCTTAATTGCGCAACAATAAAAGTATTAATCTTATGCTGATAGTGAATTAATACGTTCTCAACAGCTACATCATTGGGTAAATAAGATCGGAAATGCTCTACCATCTGACAAGCCAATTTTCGTAATAATGGCGTATGGCTCTCATAATCGATAAAATCATTATCAATTAAACCACGAATGATGTAATTTTCAAGATGAGGCTCTTTAATATATTTATCCTTAGAAGTGAGAAAAATGCTTTTATGGGTACGCAATTCTCGAATTAAAAGTTCTTTACTAACAGGTTGCAAATTTAAACTTTCTAGATTTTCCAAATCAAAATCAGAAAAACCATAAGTAACCTCACGCGAAGGTATGAGTACAATATTGGGAATATCTATGATCAGTTCTGGTAATTGTTTTGTCAGATTTGTAACCACTTTTGACACAAGAGACTTTTGTGATGAATGCGTAATGTTCATGATTTTATTGCTAATTTTTTCTTGTATCGATGCAGAACAAAGCATTTGAGAACTCGGTAAATTATCATTCTCTTTAATAATATCCCACGCAATAGCAGCAATTTCTTGTTCTTCAGACGTTAATGTGGGTGAATCCGTATTACATAACATAACACCGTGTAAATCAGATGTTCCATTTATATCGGAATGACGTGTTACTATCGTTTTTATAAATAAAGCTTCTGCTCGACTTGGAACTGTCACTATATCCGACTTTTCAGAGGATATATCACCCCCTGTTCCAATCTCAATATGCTTTTTTATAATTGAATTTGGATCGTTCGCACGATCAATAATATCTTGAAAACGATCATGCGCAATGATTGTTAAACGATCAATAGATTCTATGCCTGTTCTATGCCCATAAGGCAAACGTAATCCACGCCCAATTGTTTGTTCTGTTAAAATTTCTGAAGCCGATGCACGCAACGGTACAATAGTATAAAGATTGCTAACATCCCATCCTTCCTTTAATTTATTAACGTGAATAACAATTTCTGTTGGCTCATGAGGATTCTCAATCACAATGAGTTTTTGAATATTTTGATCTTCCTCTATATTTGACTGTTTTGTATGAATCTCTATAACTTTTCCCTTATAAGCTCCTGCAAAAAAATCATCTGATTCCAATAAATCACGCAATTTCTGTGCATGATTTGTATCTTGAGCGACAACTAAAATAAAAGGCTTAACAAACTTTTTGTTATAATCTTTGGCATAGGCAATTAAATCTGCTTTCACGTTTTCATGAGCATGAATTGCATCTTGTAACTTAATATGTTCTAATTGTTCAGATGTATAATTTTGAGGTTGAAAGTCTTTACGTGTAGCAACAGCAGGCTCTTTTACAAAACCATTTCTCATAGCCTCTGCAAGTGAATAACTGTAAACAACATTTTTAAAATCTACAAGTTTTGCACCTATTGTTTTCGGTGTCGCTGTAAGCTCTATTCCTAAAACAGGTTTTAACTCATTAATTGCTGCCGCACCA
The DNA here is from genome assembly GCF_042193395.1 of Bartonella sp. TT29SHDZB. Taxonomy (NCBI): domain Bacteria; kingdom Pseudomonadati; phylum Pseudomonadota; class Alphaproteobacteria; order Hyphomicrobiales; family Bartonellaceae; genus Bartonella; species Bartonella sp. TT29SHDZB. The sequence continues at coordinate 51,848 of NZ_JBHILQ010000006.1, read as the reverse complement.
GCAGAAGCTCGATAACGATGTGCTTCATCCATTAACAAAACTAAATCAGGAAGATTTGCGAGATAATCAAAATAACTTTCACCAATCGTTTCTTGTAAGCGTTTAATTCGCGGAATACTAGATTTTAGTGCGCCTTTTTTATTATCCGTTGTATTAATTTTAGAAATATTAAAAATATTGATAAAGGCCGTATCCCGATTTTCAAACAAACGTTTTTGTCCGTGAAAGTGGTGTTCATCAGCGCGAATACCTTTACCACTTTCATAATCTTCACCTGTAATAATAATGGGTCTATTTGCAATGAATTCACTTATTCCACTGAAAACATACTTCGGACTTTGAGGACTAAAATCCTGTTTTAATTTTTCATAAATAGTCAAGTTTGGAGCTAAAACAAAAAAATGTCGGCTACGACCTGTTAAATAAAGATAGCTAATAAAAGCTCCCATAAGTCGCGTTTTTCCAACTCCCGTTGCTAAGGCAAAACAAAAAGAGGGAAAGCTTCGTTCAAAATCTTGTACAGAAGGATAGAGACTTTTTATCATTTCTAATTCTGCAATTAAATCTGTATTTTTAGAAAGTTCTATATTTTCTAAAATTTTCACCAAAATATTTAATGATTCACGTTGAGGATCACGCAACGATAAGCGAGCTGAAATCCTTTTTGCAACAGTGTTCATGGGAAACTCCGCTTTTTATATATTATTCAAATAGATCTAACTCTTGTTGCGCAATGTCTTTATCTTTTTCGCTTTCTTTTACCACAATCATTGGTTCAAGATTGGCTACGTTTAAACTGTAATCATCCCTTCCCCATTCGCATTTTTCCAATACTGCACGGGGGATTTTTGTGAGTGTAAGATTCTCAAATGACGCTGTTTTTGTATCAAAGGCTGTACAACAAATCAGCAAAGTACGATGAGACCCCACCTCTTCGCTCATGATACGGAGTTGTTCATAGGTCATGGCGCTCGTTGTGACATAAATATAATCTGTTTCCGTTGAATATCCCTGCATCCAATAATGATTTTCATCCGGTGCATAGGTAAATCCCAT
>NZ_JBHILQ010000006.1:0-50692 GCF_042193395.1 Bartonella sp. TT29SHDZB | reverse complement strand
AAGACATTATCAGAATTAAAGGCTTTGACTTCTTTTTTGGCATCTTGGTTGTGCCCTACTTCCTCATAAAGCCAAATTGTCATTGAAACCATGCCATTTTTTACTTCTGATAAAAAACGCTTCAAAGAAGGAACATTGCTTCCTGTGGGGCCAAACCAAATACGATTATCATTCAATAATTCAAAGAATTTTTTTTTATTCATAGCCCAACTTCTACCATTAGGAGGCATTACCTTGCGTCCAGAAGGTGTGATGATTTCATAAATATCCTTAGATGTTACTCTTTTTACGGATAAATCTCCAGATTTCCAAGGACCGCGAGGATCATTATCAGGATTTTTATAGCGCGCATCCATATCGTTTGAACGAGGAAGCAATTGAGGGCGCCAAATCGTTTTATCTTTGGCATAAACCATTATAAAATCATGATTATCAGAAAGCCATTTTGTATCATTTTGTGGAGCATATTTCTTTTGCCAAATAATATTGTTGATGAAATTTTGGCGACCAAAAATTTCATCCATCATCACTTTAAGATAGGCTTGTTCATCATCATCAATGGAAATCCAGATACTTCCATCTTCTGCCAGTAAACGATGTAACAATTCTAATCTGTCTCTCATAAGGCTTAGCCATATGGAATGCTCCAAACCATCTTCATAATGTTCAAAGGCATTGCCTGTATTATAAGGTGGATCAATATAGATACATTTTACCTTTCCCGTATATTCTTGCTCAAGTGCCTTGAGTGCGAGTAAATTATCACCAAAAATAAGTTTATTATCAAAAATATCCTGAGATGATATTTGACGCGAGGCATGATAAGATTTTTCAACATTTTCTAATAAGACATGAGGCTTTAGTTTGGGGCGCTTTTCTTTTCCAATCCAGTTAAGTTCTAATTTTGGTTTATTATGATGCATGTAATCGTTTTTAAACCCAAATGTTTGCGAAAAACGATGTATTCACGAACAGGAGTATTGTTAGTACCATCCGACAGCAATTTGCGCTTCTTCTGACATACAATCAGGTGTCCACGGTGGATCAAAAGTCATAGTGACTTCAACATACGAAACCCCTTCAACTGCACTAACCGCATTTTCTACCCATCCCGGCATTTCACCAGCAACAGGACATCCCGGTGCCGTAAGAGTCATTTCAATTTTTACTGAACGATCATCTTCAATATCAATACGATAAATCAGTCCTAGCTCATAAATATCAGCAGGAATCTCTGGGTCATAAACTGTTTTGAGAGCAGCAATAATATCATTCGTCATACGATCAATTTCATCTGCTGGAATTGCTGATATGTAAGATTTTTTATTTTCACTTACAGTTTCAACAGATTCTGGAGAATGACGCTCTTCAATTAATTCAGCCATTAAAAAATGTCCTTGTTTCTTGCAATGCTTCTACCAATTGATCTATATCCTCTTGAGTGTTATACATGGCTAACGATGCGCGGCAAATAGATGTTAGACCAAAGCGCTGTAATAAAGGCTGTGCACAATGAGTTCCCGCACGTATCGCAATCCCTTTTCTATCAATAAACATAGCGATATCATGAGCATGAATCCCTTCAATGGCAAATGATATAATAGCTCCTTTATTAGGAGAATGACCATAAATACGCAATGAATCAACAGTTTTAAGTTTTTCATGCGCATAAGCTAAAAGGGACATTTCATGAGCATGAATCTTACTCCGACCTTTCTCTTGTATATAATCAATAGCCGCAGCCAATCCAATAGCTTCAACAATAGGAGGAGTACCTGCTTCAAAACGATAAGGAGGAGCATTATAAAGAACCTTATCGGTTGTTACTTCCTCGATCATTTCCCCCCCTCCTTGAAAAGGACGCATTTCCTCTAATCTATGTTCCTTCCCATAAAGAACACCAATACCGGTAGGACCATACAGCTTATGACCTGTAAAGACATACCAATCACAATCGAGATCTTGCACATCAACAGTTAAATGTATTGCTCCTTGAGAGCCATCAACAAGAACAGGAATAGAATTTTGATGTGCTCGCTTAATAATTTCTTTAACAGGAGGCACCGTTCCTAATATATTGGACATATGCGTTATAGCAACAAGCCGTGTTTTTTCGCTTAAAGCCTTTTGGAAATCTTCAATATGCAGAACACCATTCTCATCAACAGGAACAAAAACAAGTTTAACACCTTTTTGTTCTCGGAGGAAATGCCAAGGAATAATATTTGAATGATGTTCCATAATCGTTAGAACAATCTCATCACCTTCTTTGAGTTTGGGCATAGCCCAACCATAAGCAACAGTATTAATAGCTTCCGTTGCATTTTTGGTAAAAACAATTTCCTCTGCTTTTTGAGCATTTAGAAAAACACGAACGGTTTTACGAGAATTTTCATAGGATTGTGTTGCCATATTGGCTAAAAAATACATTCCTCTATGCACATTAGCATAACTATAGTGATAATAATTATTCATTGCATTGAGTACTGATTGTGGCTTTTGGGCAGAAGCACCACTATCAAGATATGCTAATCGCTTTCCATAAACTTGATGGTGCAAAATAGGAAAATCACGCCGAATTTCTTCGACATTATAAGTCAATGTTTGTACGTTATTTTCCATTTCTCCTCCCTTAAACATTTTTTTCAAGCCATTTACCAATGATATTCTCTAAAACAGTTTGAATATGATCTTGCTTGATGTCATCAATAAGTTCAGAGATAAATCCTTTAATCAAAAGTGCACGAGCCGTTTTAAATGGAATACCGCGCGCCATGAGATAAAAAAGATAATCATGATTAATATTAGCAACTGTTGCACCATGACCGCATGCAACATCATCAGCAAAAATCTCTAATTCAGGTTTTGCATTAAATTCTGCCTTATCTGAAAGGATAAGGCTATTACAGGCCATACGTGCATCTGTTTTTTGCGCTTTTTGAGCAACACGTATTATCCCTTGAAAAACACCTACAGCCTTATCTGCAACCACATTGCGTATAATTTCCGTTGAGGTTGATCTTTCGTCAAGGTGACAAACAGTCATTGTAAGATCACTATGTGTTTGCCCTGATAATAAATTTATAACGCGTAATTGAAAATCAGATTCTTCTCCCTGTAACTTAACATCGACTTCCTGGCGATTTAGTTGACTCCCTATATTAATGACATAAAGTGATAATTTCGCTCCTTGATCAAGAATAGCACGAAATTGACCAAACTGTGTAGAATTAAAATCACGATTGCGAATAAGAATCCACGTAACATCACTCTCAGCAGCAATATTTAATGAAAATATTGAACTGACAAAGGTATCTTTATCATTGCCAACCTGATGTTCAATAAACACAACCTGACTATTTTTATCAACTTTTATATCAGAAAAAATATGAGATTGTCCGCCCATTTGTATATTTTGTAGTTCAATGGGTATATTTAACTTTGTATTTTCAGGAATGTGAAAAAGCCAACCATCCGTAACAAAAGCTGTATTTAACTGTCCAATAAAATCCTCATCAGAAATGTTTTGACTTATCTGTACAGAATTATCTTCTAATGCTTCTGAAAGGCGTTTTACTGTAATATTGTCTACCTTGGACTGTGTCGATGTTTTTCCATTGTTCATAGAAAAAACAGCGCTTTCTGAAAGTAATGCCTCAACCGATTGATTGTCTTGGACTTTTGAAAAATTACTAACAGACTTTAGTAATGTGCGCAGATTGGTATAGTGCCAACTTTCGATTTTACGGGAAGGAAGCCGTGTCGTTTGAAATCGTTCAATAGCTTTCTTGCGAATTTCCTGCACGGCTTTATTACCAGGTAAATCGTTTGCATACTGATTGAAATTATTGAGTATATCTTCTTCAACCGCTAATAAGTTTTGCTGAGCATTCATATTTAATAACCTCAAACCGCTTCTTTGATAAGATCAGCATAACCATTTTGCTCTAAATAAAGCGCCAAGGATTTGTCTCCGCTTTTGATAATTCGTCCTTTATAAAGAACATGTACCGTATCAGGAATAATATAATTAAGCAGCCGTTGATAATGGGTAATCACCAAAAATGAACGTTTTGAATCCCGAAGTTTATTAACACCATCTGCAACAATTTTTAATGCATCAATATCTAAACCAGAATCTGTCTCATCTAAAATGCAAAGTTTAGGTTCAAGAAGTGCCATTTGTAAAATTTCAGCGCGTTTTTTTTCCCCACCTGAAAAACCTACATTTAATGGACGCTTTAGCATATCCATATCTATTTCAAGTTTGGCTGAAACTTCTTTAACACATTTTATAAATTCAGGAATTTTAAGTTCTTCGTCACCTCGCGCTTTGCGTTGAGAATTCATCGCAACTTTTAAAAATTCCATTGTTGCTACCCCTGGTATTTCCATTGGATATTGAAATGCAAGAAAAACACCATATGCAGCACGTTCTGCTGGATCCATTTCTAAAAGTGATTGTCCATTATAGAGAATATCTCCTTCTGTTATTTCATAATCATCACGACCAGCAAGCAAATAAGATAAAGTTGATTTTCCGGCTCCATTTTGTCCCATGATAGCGGCAACTTCTCCATCTTGGACTGTCAAGTTTAAACCACGAATAATTTCTGTATCGGTTTCAGCAATACGGGCGTGCAAATTTTTGATCTCTAACATCATTTAATCCTGTTTTGGCTGTTTTTTCAGATACCAATGCTGTGTTCTTTCGCCTTAGCATCCATCTACTTTTGTAATTACCATAGAGGTCATTTTTAGCATTATGTGCTACCGTTACAGCCTTTTTACATAAAGTCTTCTATTTATCTCATTAAATAAAATTATCCAACACTACCTTCAAGGCTAATACTAATAAGCTTTTGTGCTTCGACAGCAAATTCCATGGGAAGTTTTTGAATGACCTCTTTTACAAAACCATTTACAATTAATGCGATAGCTTCTTCTTCGGGAATTCCTCTTTGCATAACATAAAAAAGTTGGTCATCGGAAATTTTGGATGTTGTGGCTTCATGTTCAAACTGAGCTGTTGCATTTTTTGCTTCAATATAAGGAACTGTATGCGCACCACATTCATTCCCGATTAATAAACTATCACATTGCGTAAAGTTACGAGCATTTTGTGCTTTTCGATGCGCCGTGACTTGTCCTCGATACGTGTTATTTGAAAAACCAGCAGAAATACCTTTGGAAATAATACGACTGGATGTATTTTTTCCTAAATGAATCATTTTTGTACCGGAATCAATTTGTTGATGACCGTTTGCAACAGCAATAGAATAAAACTCTCCACGCGCATTCTCACCACGCAGTAAGCAGGATGGGTATTTCCAAGTAATCGCAGAACCGGTCTCAACTTGTGTCCATGAAATCTTAGAGTTATCACCTCGACAATCTCCACGCTTCGTCACAAAATTATAAATACCACCCTTTCCATCTTTATCGCCAGGATACCAGTTTTGTACTGTAGAATATTTAATCTCTGCATTTTCAAGGGCAATAAGCTCAACAACAGCAGCATGGAGTTGGTTTTCATCACGTTGGGGTGCTGTGCACCCTTCAAGATAAGAAACATAGGAATCCTCAGCTGCAATAATTAATGTTCGTTCAAACTGACCTGTATTGCGTTCATTAATCCTAAAATAAGTTGAAAGCTCCATAGGACAACGAATTCCTTTGGGAATATAAACAAATGAACCATCTGTAAAGACAGCTGCATTTAAGGCAGCATAATAATTATCACTTATAGGTACAACTGTTCCTAAATACTCTTTAATAAGCTCAGGATGCTCAATAATGGCCTCTGAAATAGAGCAAAAAATCACACCAGCACGTGCCAATTCTTTTTTAAATGTTGTCACAACAGAAACAGAATCAAAGACCGCATCAACAGCCACCTGCCCCGATACAGACATACTGTCATCAAAAGTGGAGGGATCAGACTGTTTTCTTACTCCTGCCAAAATCTCTTGTTCTTTAAGGGGAATGCCAAGTTTTTCGTACGTTGCTAATAACTCAGGATCCACTTCATCCAAAGATTTTGGTCCTGTATGATTTTTGGGAGCAGCATAATAATAAAGCTCCTGAAAATCAATTTTAGGATATTCAAGACGCGCCCAATGAGGCTCTTGCATTGTCAGCCAACGGCGGTACGCTTTTAAGCGCCATGTTAACATCCATTCAGGCTCATGTTTTTTAGCGGAAATAAATTTTATAATATCCTCATTTAAGCCTTTTGGAGCTTTATCGGTTTCAATATTGGTTTCAAAACCATATTTATATTGGTCAACATCTATTTCACGGACTTGGCGTATTGTTTCTTGTACTGCCGGCATCAATTTTCTCCATTTTTGGCGTCAAAAACCGGTAACTAAAAGTCTTATTTTTTACAAAATTAAAGTAAGCAAATTATTTCCTAGGCTATAGGTAAAGTGCAAAAATTTCAATCAAAGTTATTTTATCTTTAAAATAATTCTAATTTTTATAACTTTCTGATGATAAATCTTCCTCTTTTTTTCTGCTTATAATTTGAGAAAAAAACAATAGAAAATCATCTATATCTTCAGAAGTTGTATCACGTCCTATTGAAATGCGAATAGCACCATTTGGAACATGATATCCCATTGCCTCCAAAACTCTGCTTTGTTTTACTTTTCCAGAAGAACAAGCAGAGCCAGCTGATACAGAAAACCCTTCTAAATCAAAAGCAATTTGCATCGTTTCAGCTTTTATATTTTTCACGGTAAAGTAAGTTGTATTTGGCAAACGTTGAACTCTTTTGCCAAAAATCTCAACATTTTTACTTATTTTTTGTAGTCCATCTTCTAATTTATTGCGTAAATATATTAACTGTTTTATTTCCTCCTGTGTGAAGCAATCAGTCATTGCTGCCCCAAAAGCAGCAATAAGGGGCAATGCTTCTGTTCCTCCACGGAGACCTTTTTCTTGTCCTCCCCCAATAATAAGAGGGTGTGGCATGAGAAGATTACCACATGAAACAAAAGCACCGATTCCTTTAGGACCGCCAACTTTATGTGCAGACAATATAAAAAAGTCTCCTCCTAGCTGATGAATGTCCACAAAATTTTTATCTACATATTGTGTCAAATCAACTATAAGAGTGCCTCCTAAATCCCGAACAATAGCAGCGATTTCTGTTAATGGTTGAATAACACCCGTTTCACTATTTGCAGCTTGAATAGCAACAAGAGGTAAACCTTTTGTTTTATCGTGAACCGTTAAGAGTGATGTTAATTTATCTTGTTGTATGAGCCCATCTTTATCAACAGCAATGACGCTTATCAACTCTTTAGAAAAACGTCCTCCCTCTGCCACAGAGGGATGTTCAGTCGCTCCAAGGTAAAGACGAGAAAATTTAACTTTTGCATTCCCCATATTGTAAAAGGGTGTTAACAAAGTCATTGCTGCTTCACTCGCACCAGAGGTGAATACCACGTGATCTGGATCTGTTTTAAGATGTTCAGCGATTTGCCGACGGGACTTTTGCAACAAAGTTTTAGCGGCACGCCCTTCTTTATGAACCGATGATGGATTACCAAATATCTCTAAAGACTCTAGCAACGCTATCCGTGCCACTTTTTTGAGCGGTGTTGTTGCATTATAATCAAAATATCGGCGTTTTATAACCATTTTACATCGCAATCATTAATCTTATGAATTGATTAAAAAAATAGCGCAATCTTCTTGAAAAGTGCACTAAAAAAAGAATATCTAATAATTATTTAAGAGATTCTATGGTAAAAGTCGACCAAGGTCAATGAGAGCCTTTTATTGCATTAAGGAGCATTTTATGCCAGAAATTATTTTTAACGGTCCCGCGGGTCGGCTCGAAGGGCGTTATCAACCTTCACAACAAAAAAATGCACCCATTGCGATCATTTTGCATCCTCATCCCCAATTTGGTGGAACTATGAATCATAAAATTGTCTATGACCTCTTTTATATGTTCCAACAACGTGGCTTTACAACTTTACGTTTTAACTTTCGTGGTATTGGTCGCAGTCAGGGTGAATTTGATTATGGAATAGGAGAACTTTCAGATGCTGCTGCTGCTCTCGATTGGGTGCAAACACAACATCCAGATTCTAAAAATTGTTGGGTAGCTGGATATTCATTTGGAGCATGGATTGGTATGCAGCTCTTAATGCGCCGACCGGAAATTGAGGGCTTTATCTCAGTTGCTCCTCAGCCTAATGTTTATGACTTTTCATTTCTTGCCCCTTGTCCTTCCTCTGGGCTTATCATTCATGGCGGTATCGATAAAGTTTCCCCTCCAAAAGATGTTCAAATACTTGTCGATAAATTAAAAACACAAAAAGGTATCATCATCACACAAGAAATATTGGAAGAGGCTAATCACTTTTTCAGTGGATGTCATGAAGAGCTTATTGAGCGATGTGCCCACTATTTGGATAACCATATCTCCAATGAACTTCTCGCTCCTCCTCCTGAAATACTTTCACTAACTTAGGAAAATACGATAGATTTATAAAAAATTAGCAAAAGTCGTTTCTGATCATAACAAAGTAATTTTTTCCGTTTGCATTTAAAATTTTTCTAAATTTTATTTCAGGATAGAAATGAGAATAACAGCATACCTGTTTTCTATCACTGATAAGTCTCTTTTTTAGCGTAAAAAGGAAATAATACCTGTATTATTATCTTTATGTTACCAATATGTCTCTTTCTCTTGTGAGGTGTGTGTCAGTTATGATAGATAACTCATTATATAATCGCCTATTATATAAAATAATGCACTCTTAAATTAGGAAATTAAATCTGTGTTTGCCTTTAAATCTGATTTTTTACACATTATGAGCGAACGTGGTTTTATCCACCAAATTTCAGATGAAAAAGGCTTAGATGATCTTTTTTCAAAAGAAACTGTAAGCGCTTATACTGGATTTGATCCAACAGCATCGAGTTTACATGCTGGAAGTCTTCTTCAGATTATGATGCTTTATTGGTTACAAAAAACGGGTCATCGCCCCATTGCTTTAATGGGCGGAGGGACCGGATTGATTGGTGATCCTTCTTTCAAAGATGAAGCGCGACGCCTTCTGACACAAGATGATATTGCTGCAAATATTGATGGTATTAAAAAGGTATTTGCTAACTATTTGACATTCGGTGACCGAGAAACCGATGCTTGTATTGTGAATAATGCTGAATGGTTATGCAATTTAAACTACTTAGAATTTTTGCGTGATGTAGGAAAGCATTTTTCTGTCAACCGTATGTTGTCATTTGATTCTGTCAGACTCAGACTTGAGCGTGAGCACTCTTTGTCATTCTTAGAGTTTAATTATATGATTCTGCAAGCTTATGACTTTGTTGAACTTTATAAACGTTATGGATTGCGTATGCAAATGGGGGGCTCTGATCAGTGGGGCAACATTATTAACGGAATCGAATTAGGGCATCGTTTAGGAACACCGCAATTATATGCGTTAACATCACCATTGCTGACAACCTCTTCCGGTGCCAAAATGGGTAAATCATTGAATGGGGCTGTATGGCTAAATGCGGATAAACTTTCACCTTATCAATTTTGGCAATACTGGCGCAATACAGAAGATGCTGATGTTACACGATTTCTAAAGCTCTATACTCCATTGCCAATGGATGAGATTCTCAAACTTTCTCTATTACAAGGGACAGAAATTAACGAAGCAAAAAAAATTCTTGCAACAGAAATTACAGCAATGTTGCATGGACGTGTTCTTGCTGATGCAGCAGCAGAAACAGCTCGCAAGACGTTTGAAGAAAAAACGCTAGGAGAAAATCTTCCAACTGTTGAAATTAATGCCTCAGAATTAAAAAAAGGTGTTGGATTGCTCACTCTTTTAGTACAAGCAGGACTCGCTAGATCTAATAGTGAGGCACGCCGACACGTTCAAGGTGGGGGGGTCCGTGTAAATGATCAAATTATTGATGATGAAACACATCTTATTATTGAAGGGGATGTCAGTGCAGAAGGAACCATTAAACTTTCTTTTGGTAAGAAAAAACATGTTGTGATGAAACCAGTATAATCTTTTGCTGTTTTGTTTATGTTGTCGACCTTGTTCTTTCAATTCAATTGTTGTGATAGGGCGAGTTTTGTTAGGAAATAAAGGTCTCTTCAAAACAATAATATTCTAGAGAGTTGAATAGTTCTTTTCTTCTGTGTACTCTGATATCTTATACCTGTTACACAAGTAAGAAAGATGAAAATAATGACAAGACCAATGAAAGGTGCTCTTGCTCCTGATTTTAATTTGCCGCGCGATGGAGGAGAGATGGTATGTCTTTCTGACTTTAAAGGAAAGTCTGTTGTTTTATATTTTTATCCAAAAGATGACACCAGTGGTTGCACAAGCGAAGCACTTGATTTCACAAAATTAAAGATGAAATTTGATGAAATCGGTGTTTCTGTTATTGGAATCTCTCCAGATAATGTAAAAAAACATGATAAATTTAAAGTAAAACATGAACTTGATGTCATCTTGGTTTCTGATGAAGAAAAAACAACCCTCGAAGCTTATGGTGTTTGGGTTGAGAAAAGCATGTATGGACGCAAATATATGGGAGTTGAACGGAGCACTTTTTTAATTGATGCAAATGGAATAATAGCAGAAGAATGGCGTAAAGTAAGCGTATCTGGGCACGCTGAAAATGTTTTAGCTACTGCAACACTTTTATATCATAATGGTAACTTGTAAATTGAGTGTTTGATTTGCCTTAAAAAGCAAAAGTTATCCTCCTTAATTGATTTTAGTTTTTCCACGGATTCAATTTTTATAATATATTGATTGATAAGGATAATGAATTGTTTTACATTTATATTAGTCCCCCGAATATCCAAAATTTTTCTTATTTCAGATTCTTCCTATCACTTGCAATATCATAAGCAGAATTGGCGTGTGAGAAAAAAAATGAAGAAAGAAACAAAAAATCCCTCTTTAAACCTTTAAAGTATCAAGGACTATCGTAACATCACAACATCAATAAAATGAACAGCTTAAGAAAAAATCTACATGGCTTGAAGGAAGGATATATAATTAACGAATATCCTCAATTTCTTTGTCTTGTCCATAAATACGCCGTGCGAGTGCTGCCTCTATAAATGCATCTAAATTACCATTAAGTACGGATTGTGGATCCGTATTCTCAATTCCTGTACGCAAATCTTTGACAAGCTGATAGGGTTGAAGAACATAAGATCTAATTTGATGCCCCCATCCAATTTCTGTTTTAGAAGATTCAACAGCATTGGTTTCTTCTTCTCTTTTTTTGAGTTCTTCTTCATAAAGACGTGCACGCAACATCGACCAAGCCGTAGCGCGATTTTTATGCTGAGAACGCTCTGTTTGACATTGAACAACAATACCCGTTTTTATATGCGTGATGCGAACAGCAGAATCTGTTGTGTTAACATGTTGTCCTCCTGCTCCAGATGCACGATATGTATCAATACGCACATCTGCCTCTGAAACATCAACTTCAATATTGTCATCAATAACTGGATAAACCCAAATGCTCGCAAAAGAGGTATGGCGCTTTGCATTCGAATCAAATGGAGAAATCCGCACTAAACGATGAACGCCTGATTCTGTTTTTAACAGTCCATAAGCATTATGCCCTTTTACAAGAATAGTCGCTGACTTTATTCCTGCTTCTTCTCCATCATGAATTTCTAAAATTTCAACCTTCATTTCATGCTGTTCAGCCCAGCGCATATACATACGTAAGAGCATAGAAGCCCAATCTTGGCTTTCTGTTCCCCCTGCTCCAGCATGAACTTCTAAATAGGTATCATTCGGATCTGCTTCTCCTGAAAGAAGTACATCAATTTGCCTTTTATCTATCTCATTTTTAAGATTACGTATTGATCTTTCTGCATCAGCGATAATTTCAACATCACTTTCTTCTTCGCCCATCGCAATAAGCTCAATGCATTCTTCAAGTGTTTTTGTAAATGATAAAAGACCATTGATTGAATCATCAAGACGTTGACGCTCACGCATCATATCCTGTGCTCGTTGTGCATCATCCCATAATGATGGATCTTCTGCTTTTTGATTAAGATATTCAAGACGCTTTAGTGATTGATCCCAGTCAAAGATGCCCCCTTAGCAATTGTATTGCTTTCTGGATTTCATCAACTAATGTTTCTATTTCTGCTCGCATAATTTAACACCGTATTTTTAAAAACTCTTTTTGGTTGTGTCTCTTAGCATTTTATACAAATTTAATATCTGCTATCAGAAAATGGTACAATTCTATCACTCTATTTACAGAACCGACATTGTAAAAAAGAGATAAAAACCATGACTCCTAGCAAAAGGAGATTTTTTCGATTAATACAGCCCACCTGTCCCACTTTCAAGAGCTTTGTTGACTTGTGGAGAAGTCGTTACTGCAGGAACACCTTCTTGAAAAGAATTTGTACTCCCAATAACTTGATATATATCAGCAGGACCAGTCCCTGGTTTAAATGCTTCTATAATAACATCTTGATCTCCTCTTTCGGCAAGCATTCCTGTTTTTCGATTAATTGGCATTAAAATCATGCCCTTTGGCATCTTAAAGGGAACATCTGGCTTCCCTTTAAGAGCATCTGCCATAAAATCACCAAAAATAGGCGCAGCTAATGAACTTCCTGTTCCATTATATCCTAACGGAGCTGGTTGATCATAACCGACAAAAATACCAACGACAATATCAGGAGTAAATCCCATAAACCAGACATCCTTAGAGTCATTGGTTGTTCCTGTTTTAGCAGCAATATGTCGATTAAGATAACGTAAACGTGCCGCAGTACCACGCTGAACAACCCCTTCCATCATCGATGTAATCTGATAAGCCGTCATAGGGTCAAGAACTTGATCTCTTTCATCAATCAATGTGGGCTCACTTTGATTATTCCATGAATGCGTATTACAATTTTCGCAAATACGATCATCATGACGATAAATTGTCTTCCCATAACGATCTTGAATTCTGTCTATCAGAGAAGGTTTAATAGAGCGTCCGCCATTGGCAATAACTGAATAAGCTGTAACCATTCGTAATACTGTTGTTTCGCCAGCCCCTAAAGCCATGGGAAGATAAGGCTGCAATTTATCTACGATCCCAAAACGTTCTGCATATTCAGCGACAAGAGGCATTCCCATATCATTGGCAAGCCGTATTGTCATAAGATTACGAGAACGCTCAATACCATAACGCAACGTTGAAGGTCCTGCAAAGGTACCTCCATAATTTTTGGGTTGCCAAACTTCACCATTATATTGACGAACTTCAATGGGGCCATCTAAAACAACAGATGCTGGTGTATATCCGTTATCAAGAGCTGCTGCATAAACAAAAGGCTTAAAAGCAGACCCCGGTTGGCGATAAGCTTGGGTTGCACGATTGAATTCAGATGCGGCAAAAGAAAATCCTCCCACCATCGCAAGAACGCGCCCCGTATGAGGTTCCATAGCAACAATTGCACCTTCAACCTTTGGAATTTGTTGTAAACGATAAGTGTTGTTTGTATTGGATAGTTTTTCAACAAAAATGACATCCCCAACTTGCAGAACATGAGATAAGCTCTGAACAGTTTTTCGATAACCATTTTCTTTTACAATATGGAGTGCCCATTTTGAATCAGCTTCAGATAAAACAGCAATTTCCCGTTTTTTTGATAATATACCTGAAGCTTCGCGCTGTGGTTGTAAACCAATCTCTACTTTGTTGGGATTAGTAGAAAGAACAACAGCTAAACGCCATTCAGGAACATCACTTAGCCCTGTGATATCTGCAAGTTCTGTCCCCCAATCACCTTTCTCATCAATATGCGCATAAGCTCCACGCCATCCTTGCGCATGATCAAATCTAATTAATCCATCGTGCAAAGCACGTCGCGCAATAAGTTGTAAATGCGGATCAAGCGTTGTACGAATGGAAAGCCCACCTTCATAAAGTGTTTTAGCCCCATAGCGATGTATTAAACGACGCCGCACTTCTTCAGTAAAATAATCAGCTGCAAAAACATAGCTATCACTCCCACGGATTGTCGCTCCTAAAGGTTTAGCTTTCGCTTTTTCACCTTGTTCACGCGTTACATATCCATTTGCAATCATCCGGTCTATAACCCAATTACGCCGATCAATAGCACGTTGTGTATTCTTAAATGGATCATAATTTGCTGGTCCTTTTGGAAGAGCAGCCAAATAAGCACATTGTTCTAGCGTCAGATCATTGACGGATTTATTGAAATAAGTCAAAGAAGCAGCTGCTATACCATAAGTGCCACGACCCAGATAAATTTCATTGAGATAAAGCTCGAGAATATGATCTTTTGAATAAGTTTTCTCAATACGCATTGCTAAAATAGCTTCCTTAAATTTACGTTCTAACGTTGTTTCTGAACTTAAAAGGAAGTTTTTAGCGACTTGTTGCGTTATAGTTGATGCACCCTCTGGACGTCTTCCAGAACCAATATTACGAATATTATTGATCAAAGCGCGAGAAAGTCCTTCAGGATCTAAACCAAAATGATGATAAAAGTTTTTGTCTTCAGCCGAAATGAAAGCATTTATAACAAGCTTTGGTATTGATTGAATCGGTAAATAGAGGCGATGTTTTGTTGCAAACTCTGCCATAAGACGGCCATCAGAAGCATGGACGCGGGTCATTACTGGCGGCTCATAAAGTGAAAGAACTTCATAATCAGGGAGTGCATTTGCTTGACCACTGGTCATAACACCCCACGTTATTGCACCACAAAGTCCAACAGCAATACAAAAACGAAGAAGGTATCTTAAAAAAATCATCATAAAAACGGTTATCGCTTTCTTAAGAATTAATTAAAGAAAAAAATACGTTACTTCAAACACACCAAGTGGATATCACCACAAGATTGAGATCAAGAGAAATTGTTTTCTATCTTTTATTTATACTAGGGTACACTAGAAGCCCATATTGATACTCTATTTTCTCACAAATTTAAAGAGGCTGTATCATTTTCTGTCTATAATCAGCAAATTGACGAATAGAATGAGCAATAGAGGCTGCCATTTGTTTTCTCCAATGAGGATCATTTAATAACTTTTCATCCTCTTTATTGGATAAATAACCTATCTCTATCAAGACTGAGGGTATATCTGAAGCTCTTAAAACTTGAAAATTAGCATACCGATGTGGGTTATTAATCAAGTTAATATGATTCTTTGATAAACTTGAAATAACACTATTTGCAAAATTAACCGAAAATGTATGTGTTTCACGTCGTGTAAGATCCATCAAAATATCTGTAACTTCGAGCGTTTCATCTGCAGGCAAACCATCAAGCAAATCAACTTTATTTTCATTTTCAGCTAAAGATTTTGCAATGGCATCAGAGGCTTTATCTGATATGGTATACACTGTGGCACCGCGAAGAGAATGTAGATCAATCGTATCTGCATGAATAGATATAAAAAGATCAGCATCAAACTCTTGCGCTTTTTTAACTCTTTCACTTAGTCTTAAAAAAATATTGGAATCTCGTGTTAAAGAAACGGTAATATGAGAATCCTTTTGTAATTCGTCTCGCAATGCACGCGCAAAGTCTAAAGTCACATCTTTTTCTAAAATTCCAGTAACACCCTGTGCACCACCATCAATACCACCATGACCAGGATCAAGAACAACACGGAAATTATATGCTGGCATTAGCTGTGTTTTTGTATCAAAATTGCTTCTTTGCTGTTTTTTTAATATCTCATCAAATTTTTCTTGTGTACTTTTACGAATATCAATCAGCAACTGCCATAAACCATTATTTAATTTTTTTACGACATTTTTTTCAACCACAAAAGCCGTTTTACTTGTCAAAATAATGCGTGAAGTCTGTATGTCAGAAAAAGCATAACGCACATCTGAAAGCATAATGGATAATGTATTCTGTTTCTTTAAAGGTGTATTTTGCATTGAAAAATCAATTGTAGGTAAATTGATCACCAAACGTGCCGGCCTATCCAAAATCTGTAAACGAACATTTGGTTTTAAATTAAAAACCGCAATAATACGCGTATGAACACTATCACCAATGGTTCTAAAATTAATAAGTCTTAGAGGATCTGCGGCTTGAACACTGGTTTGGAGTAGCAAAAAAGATAATAAAAAGTATGTGATGAACACAATAACATCCCCATAAGCTGTTTTCAGCTTTTTGGTAAAAAAAACTCTTATCATAAGCAAAATACTCTACACTACCTTTGTAATAATTTATCTTGGTTATATAAAATGATACACCAATTTATTCTCTATTTTTCAAGAAAAGCTAAATAAACACCCAAAAACGAAATTAAAGTCATAAAGATATTATAATTATACATGATTTACATTGTTACTTGCCAAACGCATGATATCAACATAAAAGAATATTTATGCTTCCTAGCTGATAATAGTCATCTAAATTATCTGTAACTCATATTAAGTTGTCTTTAGAGTTTTTTTGCCTATTATGCGTTGAGACTTTTTTATGGATGAAAAATTTCTATGTTATAACATTAGGATTGCATTACTTAAGATTCGTTGGTTCGGATATCCGAACTGTTTTAAAGATTATTTTACCGGAGACTTTTAAGAAATATGAGTCATAAAAAACAGATGGAAATAATGATGAGAAATGGTGTAAATGCAGTCATGCCTCTGCACGTGGTGTTCCGTCCTGTTTTTCTGGTACCTCCCTTTTATGGCAGACAGCCTTTTATGTTTACGAATAGTTATAGCGTTCGTTTGAATAAAATTGTGCATGTCGCCTTCAGGATATTAACTTATGTCAAACAAAATGCTTATAGATGCCTCCCATCCGGAGGAAACTCGTGTTGTTGTTGTTCACGGCAACAAAATTGAAGAACTTGATTTTGAATCAGAACATAGAAAACAGCTCAAGGGGAATATTTATCTCGCACGGATTACGCGTGTGGAACCGTCTCTCCAAGCAGCTTTTGTTGAATACGGTGGAAACCGCCATGGTTTTTTAACATTTTCTGAAATTCATCCTGATTATTATCAAATTCCTATTGCTGATCGCCTTGCTCTTCTTGAAGAAGAGGAAAAAGCAGCTGTAGGAGAAAATTCTGTAGATAGCTTTACGGAAGAAGCAACTAAAAATAAAAAACGCTCCAGAAGAACAAAAAAAAATGGAAAAAACAATGTCATAGCAGCCGATATTGAAAGTGACATCACATCTGAAGCGACAATAATTGATAATACAGAAGAAGCATTAAATGCCGATATCTCTGATGATGAGATCGAAATGGTCGGTGCTGAGGACATCCGTGAAGAGCTTCCAATTTATCAAAGAAAACAAGGGCGCCAGTATAAAATTCAAGAAGTGATTAAACGACGTCAAATTTTGTTGGTACAAGTCATCAAAGAAGAGCGTGGTAATAAAGGTGCTGCCCTTACAACATATCTATCTCTAGCTGGTCGTTACTCTGTTCTAATGCCCAACACAGCACGTGGTGGTGGTATTTCACGAAAAATTACGAACGTACAAGACCGTAAGCGTCTTAAAGAAATCGTAAAAGAATTAGCCGTTCCAAAAGGTATGGGCGTTATCTTACGAACTGCTGGTGCCAATAGAACAAAAGCTGAAATTAAACGTGATTATGAATATCTTATGCGGTTATGGGATACTATTCGCACTTTGACACTCGAGTCAACGGCGCCATGCCTTGTCCATGAAGAGAGTAATCTCATCAAGCGTTCTATACGAGATCTTTACAATAAAAACATTAGTGAAATTCTTGTCTCTGGAGACCAAGGATATCGTGAAGCGAAAGACTTTATGCGTATGCTCATGCCAAGTCATGCAAAAGTTGTGCAACCTTACCGTGATCCTACGCCCATTTTTGCACGAAATAATATTGAAATTCAACTTGATAAAATGTTGCAACCACAGGTTTCTTTAAAATCTGGTGGTTATCTTGTTATTAATCAAACAGAAGCACTTGTTGCTATTGACGTAAATTCTGGCCGCTCTACGAAAGAATTCTCTGTCGAAAAAACAGCCTTACAAACTAACCTTGAAGCTGCTGAAGAAGTTGCGCGTCAATTACGCTTGCGTGACCTTGCTGGTTTAATTGTGATTGATTTTATTGATATGCTTGAAGAACGCAATGTGAAGCTGGTCGAAAAAAAATTAAAAGATTGTTTAAAAAACGATCGTGCTCGTATTCAAGTAGGTCATATTTCACACTTCGGCCTTTTAGAAATGAGTCGTCAACGTATTCGCATATCGGTTTTAGAAAGTACAACACAGCCCTGCCCACATTGCGCAGGAACAGGAAATATACGTTCTGAATCATCAATTGCGTTGCATGTCATGCGCTCAATTGAAGAATATCTTCTTCATAATTCGCAACATAATATTATCGTGCGCACCCCCGTAGCAACAGCACTTTATGTATTAAATCATAAACGCAACATTCTTGTTAATTTAGAAGCTCGCTTTAAGCTTAATATTAGTATTGAAGCAGATGATAGTATTGGAACACAACATCTTGTTATTTCTAAAGGCTCAATAGCAGAGAGAACTTCTCAATCTTCATTGGAAGATGACAATAAGCAAGAAATTGAAGATTCTGTTTTCATAAAAAGTGAATCTATTGAAAATCCTTCTCCCATTGAAACAAACCAAAAGCGTCGGCGCAAAAATCGTCACGGTGAAATTACTGATCATTCTCTCTCCAACGTTCATAAAAAAGAAGATACCTTGAATGATGATTCTTATCGTCGAGGACGCCGTCGAGGACGTCGTGGTGGTCGACGCAATCAAGATAATAGTTTTCATCAGATTCGCGTTCCTTATGCAGAACCAGTGGGAGATTTTGCTAAGCAAGCTTTAGCAGAAATTAAAGCAGCGCATCGCAAACGTCGTGTTTCACCTGCTAAATCTTTTGAACTTGAAGAAACGAAAAATAATACACAAGCTCTAGATATACAACAACAGAGTGAATCTGAAAAAATTGATAAAAGTATTAAACCTAAAAAACGTAAAACACGTTCTTCAAAAGTAGTAGAAAATCAACTTCCTTTAGAGAATGACCAAAATATTGCAGAACAAAAATCTCCTGAAGAAAAACCTACAACCAGTTTTATGCGTAAAACTAAAACAAAAAAAGCAGATAAAGCTATTCATGAGGTAGAAGATAAAACTCTTGAAAAGAGTAAAAAATCAACACGTGGAACACGTAAAAAATCATCTTCTAAAGAGATAACGCAAATACAAAAAATATTAGAGAAAGAAACTGTAATCGAGATGGAGGAAGTTGTTGAAACCTCTCCTTCCCAAATCGAAGAAACAATTAATCAACCCGTTGTTATTTCATCAACGCCTAATGATTCTTCCAAAACTGAACGTATTGGGTGGTGGAAACGCAGAATTGTTTCGGAAAATTAAGGATTTTAAAAACCGCCACAGAAAACTGTGGCGGCTCAAATAAACAATTATAGAAAACGTTTCGACCAATTCTATGGTGGGGGTTTATTATTTTTGTTTTGCTTTTTCTTGCTCAGCCCGCATACGCTCTTCAATTTCTTTTTGCTTTGATTGAATGGCTTGCTGCAGCTTTATTTGTTCTTGTTGGAAATCTTTTTCCTCCATACCAGGACCGGTATAGGCTGCTGTAAACCCATTAAGAGAAAATTCAATAGGATTAGCTGAACCACGGAAATTAACTGTGGTTACAACCATTTTTGTACCACTTTTCATAGCTGCTATAAGCTTATCATCTAAGACATCATTAGCAATACAACTTGGTCCATTACAAATAATATAAGGAATTTTTTTAGAGAACTCGTCACCGATTTTAATGTGAACACCTTCTGGCAAAAAACGACCTGTAGGTACTTGAATACCTATACGTTTCTCATTTTGCTTTCCTTTTATTTCAACAAGATTAAAAGCCGTTAAAGGTTGTCCCGTATTCGATAATACAGTATTCATTGTATTACAAATATCAACATCATGCTGCTTACTGCAAACTTTGTACCAACCTTGTGATAAAGTTTGCGCATTTGCAGAAATACCAGCTATAAGAAAAAGGGCAGCGGCTCCAACTAATACTGAAACAGCAGAATAAACATTTTTATGCGACATGATTAAGTTAATCCTTTCAACGCGCTCTTAAGTAACTTCAAAAAAATATTAAATATAATTCCAACTTAAATTTATTAAATTATAATGAAATAACAATTAATTTTACTATTTTTACTTCAATATATAAAAAAAAGTCAAATTTAGAGAAAAAATACAACGAGCCATTCTAATTTTTATACACTCATATAATTCCCCTATTCATCACATTGGTATTGGATACAATCTATCTATAAAATACCTCTGTGCATTTAAACTAAGATTACACAAACGAATCAATATTGCAATATTAATTAGAATAAACTCTGATACTACTCTAAAAAACTTACTAATTAAACTTTTTACATTTATTACTCTTCATGTTAAGCTTATAGAGCCTTAGAAACAGGTTGTTGCAATGCATGAAGCTCCAAAATATCAGATAAATTTTACTGTTTTCCTTATGTGCCTCGTGTGATACACAAAAACAAAATCATCTACGATATTATTGAAACATTTAATGAATTAAAACCACTGATTGTCTAAAATTTCTGCATAATTGTAAGAGAGCTTTTTGCTAATGAACAATTTTCTGCCCTTGTTTACAAAATAATAGTGATACGCTTTTGTAATAAAAATTTTATATTCCATAGCGTTTAACTAAACAGTTTAGTTTAAAAATACGTTACTAAAGAAGTGCTTTTTTCTTAATTAAACAACACATTTTCTTAGAGAGAAAATCTATAACTGCTGAAAATATTTTATTTATAATAAACTTTCTTAAAATATAGTAACATATTAATTTATAATAATAATTTATCTTTTTTCTATATTGTATGAAAGATCCTAATAGCGCAAACCTCTCTTATATCGAATCAATAAAATTTATCCACTTGCACATCACAAGCGGAGTTAGTTTTATAGATAAAACTACTGAACAAAGGAATACCCCCCCCTATGAATCATCTCACGTGCCCAAAGCCATAATAAATTTATGCTCATATATTAAACATCTATTATTGCACTTCTGTACAAATATCATCTCTCAGTTTTATAACGTGAATAAAAAATATCATTTTGTTTCTCTATATAACACAACTTAGAGCTATAAAATATCTCTCTTATCGTATTAATAAAACAAGATTTATGATATGAGATGTATCGTCATTAAAATAATTAATCAGATAAAAATAAAAAAACTACAAAAAAAATATATATAAGTTTATTATTTAATATATATATATAATAAATATTATATGATAAGAACAATAGATACTATCTTATGTGTATAAAATTACTTTATTATAAATAATGATTAAAAACAAAAAATTAAAATATATTTTAACTATTATTTAGTATATTATCTTAATTTCTCTGTATTTGTATAAGTAAATTTTTAATTGTATATTCTCATAGCATTATTTTTTATGAATTTTCTAAACTATAATGTTACGAAAAATTAAGTATTTTTCTATTTTGAATATAATTCAACATAAATCAAATAAATAATTTTTAATTGAATAATTCTTCAACATGAAAACGCATACGATCTATAATATTCTTTTTCTTGTTTGGAAGCATTATATTATGTACTTCTTTAATGGTATTACAAAGCTTAGGTGCACTTTTTACAAACCAATTATCTTCTGTAAGACTATTTTTTATATCGTCAAATATTTGTTTTTCATAACTATAAGAGCCATCTGTTAGTAATTCTTTAATATCCCTGACTAAACTAGGACTTATTGAATTATTTGCGCCTTTAGCCCAACTAAAATCTTTATCTTTCCAATCAAAATCTTTGCGCAAAATAGCACCTATATCACTTTGCAATATATCCGCTAACGTATTGCAAGCAATAATAAATATGAGATAATTTTTCATTATCTCATCATCACCTCCACTTTTCTCATTCATTCCCCATTCATTAAACGTTTGAGTTTTTTTTAAATAGTCTTTTGCTTTAATCAACTTTTCTTCATACTCCCCTACTTCATACTCTCTCGCTATATGTATTCTAGAGATAATTTTTTGTTTTTTTTCAGCTAGATCCTGTAATTTCGAACCAAGATTATAATATTCATCCTTCAGAGTTTTCAGTTTTTTATATAACTTATTCCGTTCCTGTAAACGCTCATAGCATTCTGCTTTAGAAATATTTTTTTCCCAAATATCCAAATGAGATATACTTTCTTCAATAAATTGTATGCTCTCTTTAATATTCTTTCTTTTGTTTTTTAAATGTTGGTATTGTTCATCAGAAGATAACTCAGCATAAGCGTTTTTTACGCCATGTATTAAAGTGAGTAACAAAAAAACGATAGTTAGACACTTTTGTAATGAAGAAAGCATGCTATCTTTACCTAAATTATTTCTAAAAAATTTACAGGAGCTTATTAGCTTATTATATTGAAAGTGCTATTTATTGCTGTTAAGCCGTCTAATCTATTTCCTTCATTGTATCAATGCGTATATAATAAAAACCAAATAAATATATAATGGCTCTTTATTATAAACTTAAATTTTATTCTTATACAAAATCAATAACTGTTTGTTTTTATAGAATTATTTTGTAAAAATGAGTAACAATTCTAAAATAATAAAGATATTTTTTAAACAGAATGTTGTTCTGCCATTTCGACAAGCTGTGTCATAATATTCGCTGCTCCAACAAGCCTTTCATCCGCTGTGGACCAATCACGAATAAGAGCAATACTTTGATCTGGTCGGATTTTTGCCATTGAACCTTGTTTTCCCACCCACTGAACAAGAGCAACACTATTTGCGAAATAGTTATTACGAAACTGTATGACAATCCCCTTTGGTCCTGTATCTAATTTTTCTACATGCGCTTTTCGACACAATGTTTTGATATAAAAGACTTTAAGAAGGTGTTGAACCTCAAGGGGTAAAGGACCAAAGCGATCAATTAACTCCGCTGCAAATTCATCAATTTGTTCTAAATCATCAAGTTCTGTTAAACGACGATAAAGTCCCATACGTAACGATAAGTCAGGCACGAAACTTTCTGGTATCATCACTGTTGTACCAAGGGAAATTTGAGGTGACCATTGCTTATCTTCATTTAGCTCTCCATCTTTTAATTCAGCAACAGCTTCTTCAAGCATTTTTTGATAGAGTTCAAATCCAACTTCTTTGATATGCCCCGATTGCTCTTCACCTAAAAAATTGCCTGAACCGCGGATATCCATGTCATGGCTTGCCAATTGAAAACCGGCCCCTAAGGTGTCAAGAGATTGTAACACTTTAAGACGGCGATCAGCAGCAATTGTTAAAACTTTACCAGCAGGAAATGTAAAGAGAGCATACGCACGTTGTTTTGAACGTCCTACCCTACCACGTAACTGATAAAGGGCAGAAAGACCAAACATCTCAGCACGATGCACAATTAATGTATTGGCTGTTGGAATATCAAGACCTGATTCAATAATGGTTGTTGAGAGCAGCACATCATATTGTCCATCATAAAATGCATTCATAATATCATCAAGTTGTCCAGCCGGCATTTGTCCATGAGCCACAACGAATTTCAGTTCTGGCACATGTGTTTTGAGATATTCTTCTACAAAAGCCAGATCAGAAATACGAGGACAAACATAGAAACTTTGTCCACCACGATAATATTCTCGAAGCAGGGTCTCTCGTATAACAAGTGCATCAAAGGGTGAAATAAAAGTACGAACCGCCATTCTATCAATGGGGGGGGTTGTTATCAATGAAAGTTCACGTACACCCGATAAAGCTAACCCTAAAGTGCGTGGTATGGGAGTTGCTGAAAGTGTGAGAACATGAATATCACTTTTAAGCTCTTTTAAACGCTCTTTGTGTTTGACACCAAAATGCTGTTCCTCATCAATGATAAGAAGACCTAACCGTAAAAAATTAACTGCATCACTTAATAATGCATGGGTTCCAATGACAATATCGATTGTACCATCTGAAACACCTTTTTTTACTCGTGCAAGTTCTTTCGCTTTTACAAGCCTCGAAGCATGTCCAATTTTAACCGGTAATCCTTGAAAACGCGAAATAAATGTTTTGTAATGTTGACGTGAAAGCAAAGTTGTCGGTACAACAACAGCAACCTGATATCCATTTAATGCTGCAACAAAAGCACTTCGAATGGCTACTTCAGTTTTTCCAAAACCAACATCACCGCATATCAAGCGATCCATCGGCTTGCCTGAGGCTAGATCGTCCAAAACAGCATCAATTGCATTCATTTGATCTTCCGTTTCTTCATAGGGAAAGCAAGCAACAAACTCATCAAATGGTCCAATTGGTGGAAGTAAAGCAGGCGCAGCACGAGTCATACGCTCTGCAGCTATACGGATTAATTGCCCTGCCATTTCCAATAAATGTTTTTTAAGCCGAGCTTTACGTGCCTGCCAAGCAACACCTCCTAATTTATCTAAAGTTACCTCTGTTCCTTCTGAGCCATAACGTGAGAGAAGCTCAATATTTTCAACAGGTAAAAAGAGTAAATCACCTCCAGCATATCTAATTTCAAGGCAGTCTCGTAAAATTCCAGTGGTTCTGATGGTTTTAAGACCAACAAATTGGCCAATACCGTGGTCGATATGCACAACAATATCACCAGAATTTAAAGCAGAAATTTCAGAAATAAAATTTGTATTATTCTTACGCCGCTTTGGTGATCTGATGAAGCGATCACCTAGGATATCCTGCTCTGCTATAATAGCTAAATCTTCAGCCTCAAAACCATGTTCTATCATGATAACGGCTGCTAATATATGATCTCGTGGTGTTGCTTTGACAGTTTGCAAGGATTTTACAACATCTATTTTTTTTAATCCATGCTCGTCGAGAACTTGTACTAAACGATTGAGAGATCCTTCACTCCAACACGCTAAAAGTACTTTTTTGCCCGCAGCGCGTAAAGATGCGATGTGATCAATAACACTTGAAAAAACATTTTTTTCCTGCGCATTACGCTCTTTTACAAAATCATATCCCTGTTTAACATGTGCGTGAATAATAGTTTGTTCCAAACTTTGTGGAACATTAAAAGGAGAAAAATCAATACGCTGTGAAGATTGTTGCGCACCTTCCAAAACACGCTCTGGCGTTAAATAAAAAAGACTAGGATCTATTGGATGATAAGAAGTAGAATTTTTTTCATCACTTTCGCGCTCTTTGCGCGCATTATAATAGTCTTCAATAAGACGATAGCGCTCAATGAAAACTTCTTCTATAAGATGCTCAAAAACAAGCGGTAGGTTGCCACAATGGTCAAAAAAAGTGTCAAGCTCTTCATAAAAAAATGGAAGCCAATGTTCCATACCGGCAAAACGCCGACCTTGAGCAATTGCTTCATAAAGCATGTTATTTTTTTGTAATACACCAAATGTACGGGTATAATTGCTTTTAAATCGGCTGATGCGTTCTGGTGTAAGAACAACCTCACTCATTGCCTGTAATAAAAGTTCAGTTTTTTGGCCTGTTGTCCTTTGACTTTCTGGATCAAATACGCGGATACTTTCTAGGGTATCTCCAAAAAAATCAAGGCGTAAAGGTTCAACATCCATCGGAGAAAAGATATCAAGTATTCCTCCTCTTACAGCAAACTCACCAACATCACGGACAACCGTAACGCGTTCAAAACCATTGGTTTCTAGAAATTGAATAAGATTTCCCATGTTATTGCGCTGGCCAACACGTGCGTGAATAAGCTGAGCTTCTATCATTTCACGAGGAGGCAACTTTTGCATAATTGCATTTGCTGTTGTTAATATAATTGCAGAATATGGATCTTTCCGTAAATTTGCTATGTGTGCCAATGTTGATAGTCGACGTGCCATAACAGCAATTCCTGGTGATACGCGATCATAAGGCAAACAATCCCATGCAGGAAATTGAAGTACGGGTAAATTGGGTTCAATAAAATTTAAAACTTGTTGTAAATGCGCAATTTTTGTTCCGTCACGGACAACATAGATGAGCGGTTTACCTTGTGCAATTTCTGAACTTAATTTAGCAAGCGCAAAGGCTTCAAATCCATCAGTAACGCCATCTAAAATCATACGAACAGAATTATTTTTGGGAATAACAATTTTTTTAAATATAGGCATCGGGATTAATAACTTAAGCAAGTACGATAATTGGCAATATCACGGAAAAGTGGACTATCAACTTCAGAGGGGGGCAAAATTTCTCCAGTAATCCATGTGAGTAAATCACGATCATCAAAAGACATAATATACTCAAGCTCAGAGAGCGTTTTATCATTCATCCCAGTAATATGAGCATCGACATAATGTCCAAAAATGAGATCCATTTCACGAATACCGCGATGCCATGCACGAAAAATCAATCGACGACGACGAGCATCTAATTGATTTTTGTCAACGACAAAAACTGTCATAAAAAATCTCCTTTAATAAAGTAATATAAACTATTCAATTAGTCGTATAAAATTTTTACCTTGCTTTAAGGAAGTTCTATAATCTTTTGTTCTTTAAGTGTAATTCGACGATGCATTTGCTTAGCCAAAGCGTAATTATGTGTTGCAATAAGAGCAGAAAGACCAGACTGACGAACAAGGATAGATAAAGCTTGAAAGACATAAGTTGAAGTTACTGGATCAAGATTTCCTGTAGGTTCATCAGCCAAAAGAACCGAAGGGCCATTTGCTACTGCACGTGCAATAGCAACACGTTGTTGTTCTCCTCCCGATAACTCTGAGGGACGATGGTTCGCACGATGAGAAATACGCAGATACGTCAATAATTTGCGTGCACGATCTTCTGCTATGGATTTTTTTAATCCTGCTATCATTTGCGGTATCATGACATTTTCTAACGCCGTAAACTCTGGAAGTAAATGATGAAATTGATAAACAAAACCAATATCATTTCGTCTTATAGCTGTTCGCTCACTATCAGAGCGCTTTGCACAAGAAACACCTCGTAACATCACATCACCAGCGGTTGGTTTTTCTAATAATCCAGCAATATGAAGAAGTGTTGATTTTCCAGCACCAGATGGTGCAACAAGTGCAACAAGCTCTCCACGATTAAGAGTAAAATTCGCTTTATCTAAAACAATGAGCGGCTTATGACCCTCGAAAAAGCGTCTTTCAATCTCTACAAGCTCTAAAATAGCTGTCATTATTCATACCTCAAAGCTTGTACGGGATCTAGCTTAGCAGCACGCCATGCCGGAATGAGAGCAGCAAGAAATGACAAGAATAAAGCCATCATAGCAACCAAGATGGTCTGTTTCCACTCAATTTGTGCAGGCAATTTTGTTAAAAAATAAAGTTGAGGATTAAAAACGTCGACATTAAATAACCAAGAGATAAAATCTTGGATATGATTAATATTCGCGGTCGCGATAACACCTAAAATTAAGCCCAATATCGTTCCAATAAAACCAATCATCATTCCTGTAATGATAAATATACGCAAAATCGCACTTTGTTGAGCACCCATCGTGCGTAAAATTGCAATATCATGACTTTTATCTTTTACAAGCATAATCAGTCCTGAAATAATATTTAAAGCAGCAACAAGAACGATCAGAGAAAGAATGAAAAACATAACATTTCGTTCAATCTGTAAAGCTGAAAAAAAAGCCTGATTACGTGTACGCCAATCAATTAAATAAACCTGTTGATCAACTGCTTTTTCTACAACGGGTTTTATTTGATCAACTGCATCAGGATCATTTAAAAATAACTCTAAAGACTGAACCTTATCGCCTAAATTAAAAAACATTTGTGCTTCATGAAGAGGCATAAAGACAAATATTGAATCGTATTCAGACATACCAACTTCAAAAATAGCAACGACTTTATAAGCTTTCACTCGTGGCGTAACGCCAAAAGGAGTCTCATCACCATCTGGAGTAATGATACGAATATCTCTTCCAACTGTTAATCCTAATTTTTCTGCTAAGCCACTTCCAATTGCAACACCTTCTTCTTGATCAAACCGAGAAATCGATCCTAATTTAATATTTTGAGAGACTGTTTTAAGCTTATCTAGATCTTGTTTGCGCATACCACGAACTAACGCGCCAGAGCCACCTTGAACTTCACCTTGAACAAGTGCTTGACCTTCAATAACAGGCAAAGCAAACTTCACGCCATTTGTAGTTTCTAAAGAAGAAATAAGAGTCTTATAATCAGCAAAACCAGAATCAACTGTTTGAATAATAAGATGCCCATTCATACCAAGAATACGATTGAGAAGTTCTGTACGAAAGCCATTCATCACCGCCATAACAACGACCAGAGCAAATACGCCCAACATAATCCCAATAAGAGAAATAATTGAAATAACAGAGGCAACGACATGTTTTTTATTGGGAATCATATAACGAAAAGCGATCATCCACTCATAAGATGAAAAACCTTTATTTTTCAGCCTCTTCATAACATTTCCTATTAAATTATAGAAAGTTGGCTGAGCACATCTTCAACCTTTAGAGATTTTTTTATTCCTGTTTTTCGATCTTTAATTTCAACTTCATTTTGTGCAATGCTGTTAGGACCAACAATAATTTGCGTTGGCAAACCAATCAAATCCATTGTTGCAAATTTTGATCCAGGGCGTTCATTTCTATCATCTAATAACGGATCAAAACCAACCTTCTTTAATCCCTGATAGAGAAACTCACATGCCTGTGTGCATTTTTCATCATCGGGCTTCATATTGATAATCCCAAAATCAAACGGTGCCATCGACTTTGGCCAAATAATACCATTTTCATCATGAGAAGCCTCAATAGCGGCCGCAACAAGACGCGAAGGCCCAATACCATAAGATCCCATAGAGACCACATGCTCTTTTCCATCTTGTCCCATAACTTTTGCTCCCATTGGAGCAGAATATTTAGTACCAAAGTGGAAAATATGCCCTACTTCAATACCGCGCGCTGAAAGACGATTATGATCAGAAACTTTAGCCCACTCCTCTTCATTATGCATTTCTTCCGTTGCTGCATAAAAAGATGTCCATTGCTTAACAATATCATCTAAAACAGCTTTATCACTAAAATCGATTGAACTATCTGGAACGGTAAGTTCAAGAAATTGTTTATCACAGAAGATAGCACTCTCTCCTGTTTCAGCCAAAATGATAAATTCATGACTGAGTTCCCCCCCTATTGGACCTGTATCTGCACGCATAGGAATTGCTTTTAAGCCAAGGCGAGAAAAAGTGCGTAAATAAGCAACAAACATACGATTATAAGATGTTTTAGAGCCCTCATAATCAAGATCAAAAGAATAAGCATCTTTCATTAAAAATTCTCGTGCTCGCATCACACCAAAACGTGGACGAATTTCATCACGAAATTTCCATTGAATATGATACAAATTAAGCGGAAGATCTTTATAAGAACGAACATATGAGCGAAAAATATCTGTTACCATCTCTTCATTGGTTGGACCATAAAGTAAATCACGCTTTTGACGATCTTTAATGCGGAGCATTTCCAAACCATAATCATCATAACGACCGCTTTCACGCCAAAGATCAGCAGACTGAATTGTAGGCATCAATATTTCTATTGCACCCGCACGTTCTTGCTCTTCACGAATAATTTTACAAACTTTATCAAGCACTTTTTTTCCCAAAGGAAGCCAAGAATAAATCCCTGATGTTTGTTGTCGAATCATTCCAGCGCGCAACATGAAGCGATGAGAAACAATTTCTGCTTCTTTAGGATTCTCTTTTAAAAGTGGAAGGAAATATTGAGAAAGACGCATTGAAATAATTAACTCCTAATCAGACCTATCATATCGGAACAATTTATCACACCCTCTATTCATCTATAGCCGCATTCTGAATACTTGCAAATATAACGATCTTATCATTTAAAAATTTATTGTGCTTTATTCTCTATTTTTCTTATTTAGCAATAAAATAAAAATGCTCTTCTCTTTTTAAATAACGTAATAGGAAAGTTCTTTTATTTTGACCGATGTAAAAAAACTGTACAGATAGGTTTTTTTTGCCAAATTTCATGAACAGCCGCTCTTACTGCACGTCGTGTTGCCTCTCGAATAAGTTCATTATTTTTCTGTTTCATGCGTGGGATATTATAAACTGTATTTTCTACGATATCTAAAAGAATATCTTTTAAACTTTCCCCCTTTCCATTACTTTCAGGTAACCCGAATGTTGTTAGACCGATATCCCCTAATAATTCATGCTTACTATTTATATGGAGAGAAATAGTAACATGACCAGCATAACTTAGTTTGCGGCGTTCACGAATCCCTAATTCATCTTCATCTCCAATTAGGCAACCATCCTTATAGATGCGGCCAACAGGAACTTGATCAATAACTTCTACAGGCTCTGGTGCAAGACGTAACATATGGCCATTTCTGATATCTATAACAGTTTTAATACCTGCTTGACGTGCTAAAGTTGCCTGAGCCTTAAGATGCATTGCTTCCCCATGTACGGGGACAAGTATTTGTGGCTTTATCCAATCATACATCTGCAAAAGTTCTGAACGACGAGGATGGCCTGAAACATGAACAAGTGCATCTTCATTCGTAATAATTTTAATACCCAAATCAATGAAACGATTTTGTACCTCAATAATCGCTTTTTCATTTCCTGGAATACTTCGTGATGAATAAATAACGGTATCACCAGTGGAAAGTGCAATATTTTTCATTCCATCACGTGACAGTTTAGCCAAAGCAGCACATGGCTCACCTTGGCTCCCTGTGACAATTAAAACAAGATCTTTTCGCGAGATGTAGCCATAATCATCTTCCGTCACAAATGGTGCTAAACCATTCATATAACCAAGCTCTTGTGCAACCATAATACTTCGCTTAAGGGAACGCCCAATGACGAGTACCTTACGCCCAGAAGCTTCAGCGGCAAGAGCAATAGAACGTATCCGACCAATATTAGAAGCAAAAGTCGCTATCGCAACGCGCCCTTCAGCTTTTAAAATAATCTCAGAAAGACTGGTTTGAACCTGCTGCTCTGATGGAGATATACCATCCCGACACGCATTTGTGGAATCACAAAGTAATGCTAAAACACCTTTTTTGCCTAAAGCACGAAACCTTTTTTCATCGGTTAGAGCCCCGAGTGAAGGGGTATGATCAATTTTCCAATCACCCGTATGGATTACGGTCCCTAAAGACGTTGTAATTGCCAAAGAGACAGATTCTGGTATTGAATGGTTAACGGCTATAGCCTCTACAGCAAAGGAACCTACCTGAAAACAATCACCAGCTTGAAAAATATTACATGAAATTTTATGAAATTCAAAATCTGCTTGCCTTTTACTTTCTAATAATCCTGCCGTAAAAGGCGTACAGTAAATTGGAACTTGTAACTTTGGCCATAAATCAAGAACGGCTCCATAATGATCTTCATGTGCATGTGTTAAAACAAGACCCCGTATATTATGTTTTTCACTTTCTAGAAAACGAATATCAGGCAAAACAAGATCGACACCTGGTAATTCAAAACCAGCAAAACTAACTCCCATATCAACAAGCAGCCACTCACGAAGATTTTGGGGACCAAATCCATAAGCAGCGAGATTCATCCCTATTTCACCTACACCTCCTAAAGGTAAAAAAACAAATTCACATCTATTGGCTGCAACCATAAACATCTCCCAAATCATTAAGGTATTTGATGATAAAATAATTCTTCAATAACGGCCTGCATTAACAGAATCAGCCAAACCAAAATGAACATCCCCAGCTGTTATAATGGCTGTCTGACCGTCTTTTTGCTTTATGATGCAGTTAAAATCACTATCAAGACCATCAAAAATACCCTCAATGACTTTTTCATCATTCACCACTTTGACATGTTTCCCAAGGTGAGCGGAATATAAAAGCCATTTTTTTCGGATTATTTCACATCCTCCTAATTGTTTCCAAAGAAGGTAATTTTTAGAAAAACACTCCGTCAAAACCGTAAATAATTGTTCTGCATCAATATGCAAACCGATATTCTTTAAGCTTGAAGTGGAATAAGGTGCATCTTCATAATTATATTTCACATTTATTCCAATACCAATAACCAAAGCATATTGTTGTGATGATAATTGTAAAATCTCAAGCAAAACTCCAGAGCTTTTTTCTCCTCTGAGCAAAATATCGTTTGGCCATTTTAAGCTCACAATATTGTTTGTCTGCTTTTCCTCTTTTATCAATTGTTTTATTGCCTCTGCCACACTTACTCCAGCAACAAAACCAAGTTGAGCCGCAGTTTGATGAACAATACCATCAATTAATAAAAGACTAGAATAAAGGTTCCCTTTTGGACTAGACCAAGTCCTCCCTCTTCTCGCTCTTCCCTGTGATTGTTCTTGTGCAACAATCCAAAGATTACCTTGATGACCAGTTTGCGCTTTTCGTTGCGCAATGAGATTTGTTGAATCAACACTATCGTACGCTTCAACAGTATATCCCTGTTTTTGTGCAAAATCTGATAAAGTATAAACCATATTCATTAAAACAATGCTGCTGCTGCTTTTTCTGCTAACTCAACGAACCAAACCCCAAAAAGCGCGTAAAATAAAATAAAGAATGCAGAAAGACCAAGACAAAATTGAAGCTCTTTCGATAAAGCAACAAAATGCACTTTTGCATCATCAAACCACATAATTTTAATGACTCGTAAATAGTAAAAAGCTCCAACGACAGATGCTATCATCCCAACGACTGCAAGTGACGTCAGACCAGCATGGACAGCAGCAGAAAATGTATACCACTTCCCAAAAAAACCAGCCATAGGTGGTATACTGGCTAAAGAGAAAAGCTGTATTGTCATAACAATAGCCATAAACGGATTTGTCTTTGCTAACCCTGAAAGATCGTAAATATTTTCAACATTGCCATTCTGAGAGCGCATTCCAAGAATAAAAGCAAATGAGCCAATCGTCATTCCAAGATAAATCGTCATATAAAGAATAACACTTTTTATTCCTAGCATATCTCCAGCAGATAAACCAACAAGTGCATAGCCCATATGACTGATCGACGAATAAGCCATTAAGCGCTTAATATTATTTTGACCAATTGCAGCAAATGCACCAAGTATCATTGATGCAATCGCCATGAAGACCAAAATTTGTTGCCATGCAGGCATCACGTTATCAACATGCCCTAGAGGAATAAAGGTCATCACAATAATACGGATGATTAAAGCCATTGCTGCAACTTTAGGGGCACCAGCAAAAAATGCTGTAATCGGTGTTGGTGCTCCTTCATAAACATCCGGTGTCCACATATGAAATGGAACAGCAGAAATTTTGAAAGCCAAACCAGCTAAAATAAAGACAATTCCAAAAATGACCCCCAATTGTACATTTTTACCTTTTAAAGCAAGAGCAATTTCGTGAAAACCAATTTGACCGGTAAAACCATAAAGTAAAGAAATACCATAAAGCAGCAACCCTGAAGATAATGCTCCTAAAACAAAGTATTTTATACCAGATTCAGAAGATTTTACATTATTACGATTAATCGCTGCTAAAACATATAAAGCTAAAGATTGCAGTTCTAAGCCCATATAAAGCGACAGCATATTACCCGCTGAAATCATAAACATCATTCCAAGAGTTGCGAAAAGAACAAGCACTGGAAATTCAAATATATCCAACTTTTGTGCATTTGCAAAACTAACAGACATGATAAGAGAAAAGAGTGCACCAATAAGCATTAAAATTTTCATATAACGACTAAAGGAATCGATAACGAGCGCATTGGTTTGAAATGAACCATTTTTCGGAAAAACTATAAGGATAATAATGGTTGCCACAAGAAGTGCTATGGTTAAACCTGTCACTGTTAAAGAAGCACGTGTATTGGAATAAACACCAATCATAAGCAGCACGACAGCTCCTAATGCAATTAAAAGCTCTGGAAGAATTAAGACTAATTGCGCTATTATTTCAGTTTGCATGTGCATTCTTCCCTTATCTAGTGCAGTTTATGGATGAGGGTTTCTACGGAAAACGCCATTGCCTTAAGAATAGGCGTTGGATAGATACCAAAGAATATTGTAAGAATAACCATTGGATAAAGAAGGAATTTTTCTCTTAAAGAAAGATCTATTAATACTTTTAAATTCTCTTTATCCAAGGAACCAAAAACCACACGCCGATAAAGATAAAGGGCATAGGCTGCCGATAAAATAACACCCGTTGTTGCTAAAACAACAACCAATTTATTTACTTGAAAAACACCTATTAAGGTTAAAAATTCACCCAAAAACCCTGAACTCCCGGGTAAACCAACATTCGCCATAGTGAAGATCAAAAAAACAACAGCATATTTGGGCATGTTATTCACTAAACCACCAAAAGCTGCAATTTCACGTGTATGCAAACGATCATAGATAACCCCAACACAAAGAAATAAAGCTGCTGAAACAATTCCATGTGAGAGCATCTGATAAATAGCCCCTTGTATCCCTTGCTCATTCGCAGCAAAAATGCCCATTGTCACATACCCCATATGCGCTATTGAAGAATAAGCAATAAGTTTTTTGATGTCACTTTGAACAAGTGCAACCAACGACGTATAAATAATAGCAATAAGCGATAATATGAAAACCAAAGGTGCAAAATCTGCTGAAGCTATAGGAAACATTGGTAAAGAAAAACGAAGAAAACCATACCCACCTAATTTGAGTAAGACACCCGCTAAAATAACAGAACCCGCTGTCGGTGCTTCTACGTGAGCATCAGGAAGCCATGTATGAACTGGCCACATCGGCATTTTAACAGCAAAAGAAGCAAAAAATGCAAGCCATAACCATATTTGCATATGAGCAGGAAACTGATAATTTAGTAAAGTCGGTATATCAAGTGTTCCAGCCTCCCAGTACATAGCCATAAGAGCAACCAACATAAGCACTGAACCAAGTAAGGTGTATAAGAAAAACTTAATACTTGCATAAACACGACGTGCTCCACCCCACACACCGATAATGATAAACATTGGAATAAGGCTGCCTTCAAAAAAAACATAAAATAATATTGCGTCAAGAGCACAAAAGACTCCAATAATCGCAACTTCAAGAAGCAGAAAAGCAATCATATAGGCTTTTAATCTCTCCTTAACATTCACCCAACTTGCTAAAATACAAAAAGGCAAAAGAAAAGCCGAGAGAACAACAAAAAGAATAGAAATGCCATCAACCCCCATATGATAGCTAATACCATTCCCTAACCAATTGAACTTTTCAACCATTTGAAAATTTTGGTTGCTAGAATCAAATCCTATCCAAATAATTAAAGAAATAATAAAAACAAATATAGTCGTAAAAAATGCAACATTACGTATATTATTGCGAGCTGCTTCACTATCATCTTTGATAAATAAAATCAGAAGCACACCAACAAGCGGCAAAAATGTAACCGTAGAAAGAATAGGCCAATCGATCATTGGTTTACGCCCCCAATCATCATCCATGTAATGAGCAATGCAACACCTATAAGCATCGCAAATGCATAGTGATAAAGATAGCCTGTCTGTATTCGAACAACTCTATTTGTAATATCAACAACACGTGCTGCAATACCATTCGGACCTAGACCATCAATAATTTTACCGTCTCCTATTTTCCAAAGAAAAGAACCAATTCTAAAGGTAGGACGAACAAATAAAAAGTTATATAATTGATCAAAATACCATTTTTGGTAAAGAAAGTGATACACTCTTGGCATAATACACGCCATTTTCTTGGGAAGAGAAGGAGCCACAATATAGAATAAATAGGCCAACATAAATCCAAGAACCATTGCTACAAAAGGCGACCATTTTACCCAATTAAAAACATGGTGGGCATCATGAAGAATGTGATTGTGGCTGCTTGTAAACAATGCTCCCTTCCAAAAAGTATCGTATAAATCACCAAAAAAATAAGGTTGGAAAATAACACCAGCAAACATTGCTCCAATAGATAAAATAAAGAGAGGAATTAACATCACTGGAGGCGATTCGTGTACATGATGCATAACATCAACAGTTGCCCGCGGCTTACCATGAAATGTCATAAAGATAAGTCGCCATGAATAAAAGCTTGTTAATAAGGCTGCAAAAACCAGAAGATAAAAAGCATACCCTGAAGCAATATTATGGGATGCAAAAGCAGACTCTATAATCGCATCTTTTGAGAAAAAACCAGCAGTCCCGAAAAATGTTCCTGGAATTCCAACACCGGTTAATGCAATCGTTCCTACCATCATCATCCAATAGGTGACTTTTATATGTTTGCGTAACCCGCCCATTTTTCGCATATCTTGTTCATCAGATACAGCATGAATGACAGAGCCCGCACCAAGAAACAATAAGGCTTTAAAAAAAGCATGCGTAAAAAGATGAAAGACAGCAGCGCCATAAGCTCCAACGCCTAATGCAACAAACATATAACCAAGTTGAGAGCATGTAGAATAAGCAATAACGCGCTTAATATCATTCTGCACCAACCCCACAGTTGCGGCAAAAAACGCCGTTGTTGCTCCAACAATAATAATCACGGTCAAAGCTAACGAAGAAAGTTCAAAAATTGGCGACATACGCGCAACCATAAAAACACCAGCCGTTACCATTGTGGCGGCATGAATAAGCGCTGATACAGGGGTTGGCCCTTCCATTGCATCAGGCAGCCAAGTGTGTAAAAGAAATTGTGCCGATTTTCCCATCGCACCAATAAATAATAACAGACATGTAATGGTAATTGCCGTCTGCCCATCAAACTGCCAACCTAAAAATGTCATATTTTGTATAAAGCTATTGTTTGCAGCTTTTGCAAAAATAGAGGCAAAATCAACCGATTGAAACAAAACAAAAATACTAAAGATTCCTAAGAGAAAACCAAAATCTCCAACACGATTGACCACAAAAGCTTTCATTGCAGCCTTATTAGCAGAATCGCGCTGAAACCAAAAACCAATTAAGAGATAAGAAGCAAGTCCTACACCTTCCCATCCAAAAAACATTTGGATCAAATTATTGGAGGTCACCAACATAAGCATCATAAATGTAAACAAAGAAAGATAAGAAAAAAAACGGGACCTTGAAGGATCATGGTGCATATAACCAATTGAATAAATATGCACCAATGCCGAAACACTGTTTACAACAATAAGCATGACAGCTGTTAATGTATCAACATGTAAAGCCCAGTTAAAGCTTAAGTCACCAACAGTTATCCAATGTAATACCAATATATCAATCGCTGGAATATGACCAAGTGCAATTCTGAAAAAGGCTACCCACGACAATATGGCAACAATCACCATAAAGCTACATGTTATCAATTCACTCGCACGATCTCCTATCGTTTTCCCACCTAATGCAGCAATGAGAAAACCCAAAAGAGGAAGAAATACAATCGTATAATACATCACTGGTTAGCCTTTCATTACATTAACATCTTCAACCGCAATGGAACCACGATTACGGAAAAAAACGACAAGAATTGCTAAACCAATGGCAGCTTCAGCAGCTGCTACAGTTAAGACAAATAAAGCGAATACCTGACCAACGAGATCATGAAGAAAAGCTGAAAATGCAACAAAATTGAGATTAACTGAAAGCAACATAAGCTCAATGGACATCAAGATAATAATCACGTTTTTTCTGTTGAGAAAAATTCCAGCAATACCAATTGTAAACATCAAAGCAGAAACAGTGAGATAATGAGTAATATCAATATACATCTACATAGCCCCCCTTAAATACCTTTGCCTGATTCAACTTGTTTGATTTCAATGGCACTTTCTACCGTTCTAGAAACTTGTTCCGCAATAGATTGCCGCTTTACTCCTAATTTATGACGAAGTGTTAAAACAATAGCTCCAATCATTGCAACCAATAAAATCATTCCAGCAATTTGAAAATAGAAAACATAATCCGTATAGAGAATATCACCTAATGCTTGTGTATTTGTTCGCTGCGCTAAATCTGGCATTGGTTGCGTAACATGCGTTCTCAAGACTGGAGAAAAATAGCTACTCATAAAAACAACAATCAATTCTACAGCGATAATAATGCCAATAAGAGCCCCAATCGGAGCATACCGAAGAGTTCCACTCTTTAACTCAGCAAAATCAACATCAAGCATCATAACGACAAATAAAAATAAAACAGCGACAGCTCCAACATAAACAACAAGCAGAATAAGCCCCAAAAACTCTGCTCCTGCAAGTAAAAACAAAGCTGCTGCATTAAAAAATGCGAGGATTAAAAACAAAACAGAATGCACTGGATTGCGTGCTGTAATAACAATAACTGCACTTGTTAGCATAATAAAAGCAAACAAATAGAAAAATGCCGCCGCTAGATCTGTTAGCATAGGCTTCTCCTTAATTATTCAAACAATTGGTATAAACTTCATACCAGATTACAATTTATCGGAAAAATATCCGACACCTCATTTAACGATACACTTAACGATAAGGCGCATCCATCAATATATTTCGAGCAATTTCTCGCTCCCAGCGATCTCCATTCAATAAAAGCTTTTCTTTATCATAATAAAGTTCTTCACGTGTTTCCGTCGCAAACTCAAAATTTGGACCTTCTACAATAGCCTCAACCGGACAGGCTTCTTGACAAAAACCACAATAAATACATTTAACCATGTCTATATCATAACGGACAGTTCTACGTGTACCATCATTGCGCCGTGGTCCAGCTTCAATTGTAATTGCTTGAGCAGGACAAATCGCTTCACATAATTTACAAGCAATACACCGTTCTTCACCATTTGGATAGCGACGCAATGCGTGCTCACCGCGAAAACGCTGAGATACAAAACCTTTTTCATAAGGATAATTAATCGTGGGCTTTGGTGAAAAAAATTGACGCATAGCTAAGAAAAAAGCACTCACAAATTCCAATAGAAGAAGTGATTTTGCCGCCTGAATGAAACCTGACATCGTAAAATCTCCTCTTAAACGAAATCCATAAACTTTAAAAAAGCAGCAGTTATCACAACCATTGCTAGTGAGAGAGGAAGAAAAACCTTCCAACCAAGCCGCATGAGCTGATCGTAGCGATAACGTGGAACAAATGCTTTAACCATAGCAAACCAAAAAAATACAAAACAGACTTTTAAAACAAACCAAATGATACCAGGAACCCAATTAAGCCACCAAACATCTAAGGGAGGAAGCCAACCGCCTAAAAATAAAATGGTTGTTAATGCGCACATTAAAACAATAGCAACATATTCACCAAGAAAGAAGAGCATGTAAGGTGTTGAAGAATATTCTACCATATGACCAGCCACAAGTTCAGATTCTGCTTCCACCAAATCGAATGGAGGACGGTTTGTCTCTGCAAGCGCAGAAATAAAAAATATAATAAACATTGGAAAAAGGACCAACCAATTCCAATCGAGAAAACTGTTAAAAGGAAGACCAAGAGTTGTACCAAAACCATGACTTTGTTTAAGAACAATTGTTGTAAGATCCAACGAACCACTCACTAAAATAACGGTCACAAGTACAAAACCAATGGAAACTTCATAAGAAACCATCTGCGCTGCCGAACGAAGAGCTCCTAAGAAAGGATATTTTGAATTTGATGCCCATCCCCCCATAATAACACCATAAACTTCAAGAGATGAAATGGCTAAAATATAAAGCAAGCCAACATTAATCTTCGCAACCTCCCAACCCTCATTGACAGGAATAACAGCCCAAGTTGATAAAGCAAGTGTCGCTGAAACAAAAGGAGCCAAAAGAAAAACACCCTTATTTGCACCTGCAGGGATAATAGGTTCTTTCACAACAAATTTAATTAAATCCGCAAAAGACTGTAGCAATCCCCATGGACCAACAACATTTGGTCCACGACGCAATTGTACCGCAGCCCAAATCTTTCTATCTGCGTAAAGAAGATAAGCAACTAAGATCAAAAGAACGACTAAAAGAAGCAGTGTTTTTCCAACGATAATAAGTAATGGCAACAGCCAAGTCATAAAGAAATCATACATCATTATTCCTTTTCTTTTGCCCTTACTCTATAGTTTGCATAACACGGTTTTTTGCAAGAGACGAACATTCAGCCATAACGGCAGAAGCACGTGCTATCGGATTTGTCAAATAAAAGTCTTTAACCATAGAAGTAAATGTTTGACTCTCGAGAGAAACCATTTTTGAACCAAGCGCCTTAAGATCACTTATATCAGAAGGTAGTATATCATCAACGGCACAAAGATGTGGATAATCATTAAACAAGCATTGTCTTAATTGAGAAAGAGAATCAAAAGGAAGCCTTTGTCCTAAAATATCTGATAAAGCCCGCAAAATAGCCCAATCTTCTTTTGCTTCCCCTGGAGCAAAACCAGCCCGATTTGTCATTTGAACACGCCCTTCTGTATTCACATAAAGCCCTGATTTTTCAGTATAAGCAGATGCAGGCAAAATAACATCAGCAGCATGCGCACCATTATCACCATGGCTCCCAATATAAACTGTAAAAGCTTTTGTATCGGCTAATTCTACTTCATCAGCACCAAGTAAAAATAAAACTTCACAGGTTTTAAGTATATTGGCAACCCCAAGTTTAGAAGTAAAGCCTATGTCCAGTCCTCCAACAGTCGAAGCAGCATTATGAAGAACCCCAAATCCATTCCATGTCTCACTAAGAGCACCAATATCATCCGCTAGTTTAGCAAGGTTTTTTAAAACAGATAAACCTTCATTTCCTGAAATTGCTCCCTCTCCAATAAGAATAAGGGGCCTCTTTGCTTCTTTTAAGACATTAAAAAAAACATTCTCTCCACGAATAAGTGTCGTTAATGTATCGCTATCAGATCCAAGATAAGAATAAGGATAACGTAAATCGACTTTTTCCCCAATTAATGCAATAGGAAAATTTCCCATCCGTTGACGCTTTAAAATACGCGCATTTAAAACAGCAGCTTCATGACGTGGATTAGATCCCACAATAAGCAGAGCATCAGCCTGTTCAATACCCGCAATTGTAGGATTAAAAATATAACTCGAACGCCCAAACTCAGGCGATAAAGCACCCCCTCTTTGACGACAATCAAAAAGCGTTGAACCCAACGAGCTCAGCAATGCTTTAAGGGCATACATTTCTTCAACAGAAGCAAGATCCCCCGCAATTGCTCCAATTTTTTCTGGCAAAATTTTAGAGATCACCATTTTAATTTTTGCAAAAGCTTCTGTCCAACTGACAGGTTGAAGCTTTCCATCTTTGCGTACATAGGGTCTATCAAGCCGCTGGGTCCGTAATCCATCCCAAATAAAACGCGTTTTATCAGAAATCCATTCCTCATTTACATCTTCATTCGTACGCGGCATAATCCGCATAACTTCACGACCGCGGCTATCAATACGGATAGCACTACCAAGCGCATCCATCACATCAATCGATTCTGTTTTGACCAATTCCCACGGACGGGCATGAAACGCATAAGGTTTTGAAGTTAAAGCTCCCACTGGACAAAGATCAATAACATTTCCCTGTAATTCAGATGTCATAGATTTTTCAAGATACGTCGTAATTTCAGCATCTTCACCACGACCGATCAAACCAAGCTCAGAAATACCTGCAACTTCCGTTGTAAAACGAACACACCGTGTACAATGAATACACCGTGTCATAACAGTTTTGACAAGTGGTCCAATATATTTATCTTCTACGGCACGTTTATTTTCTGTATAACGAGAACAAT
Source organism: Bartonella sp. TT29SHDZB (assembly GCF_042193395.1). Taxonomy (NCBI): domain Bacteria; kingdom Pseudomonadati; phylum Pseudomonadota; class Alphaproteobacteria; order Hyphomicrobiales; family Bartonellaceae; genus Bartonella; species Bartonella sp. TT29SHDZB. The sequence continues at coordinate 8,869 of NZ_JBHILQ010000006.1, read as the reverse complement.
CTCGTCCATAAAGCATTGCTTGATCTTGAAGATCACACTCTCCCCCTTGATCACACACTGGACAATCCAAAGGATGATTAATGAGAAGAAATTCCATAACACCTTCACGTGCTTTTTTTACCATCGCCGTATTGGTAAAAATTTCAGGTGCTTCACCGTTAGGACCTAATCGTAAATCACGAACCCCCATAGCACAAGAAGCCTGAGGTTTTGGAGGACCGCCCTTAACCTCAACCAAACACATGCGACAATTTCCAGCAATTGACAAAGATTCATGAAAACAAAAACGTGGAACTTCTGCCCCAGCTGCCTCAGCAGCCTGAAGCAGCGTATAGTAATCAGGAACTTCAATCTCTTTGCCATCAACTTTGATATTTATCATCACCCATCCAACCTGCGGATAACCCACTTTAAATTTGCATTCGGTTGCTCTTAGAACAAAATCCTTTATTAAACCGCTTCTAAAGCAATATTTTTGCTTTGGACGACATTTCGCGTGTATTCATCAATTCTACGCTCGATTTCCGGACGAAAATTACGTATCAACCCCTGTACAGGCCATGCTGCAGCATCACCAAGCGCACAAATAGTGTGTCCTTCAACCTGTTTAGACACTTCAAACAAAAGATCAATCTCGCGTTTTTGCGCTCTTCCCTCAACCATACGCCCTAAAAGACGCATCATCCACCCCGTCCCCTCACGACACGGTGTACACTGACCACAACTCTCGTGCTTGAAAAAAGCAGCTATACGCCAAATTGCCTTGATAATATCGGTTGATTTATCCATAACAATCATTCCCCCTGTGCCAAAAGAAGACCCGACATCTCTCATCCCATCAAAATCCATGATCGCATCGATCATATCCTCACCACGAACGACTGGACAAGAAGCCCCCCCTGGAATAACTGCTAAAAGATTATTCCATCCACCACGAATCCCCCCCGTATGTTTTTCAATTAATTCACGGAATGAAATACCAAGAGCGTCTTCAAATGTACAAGGTGCATTAACATGCCCTGAAACCATAAATAATTTCGTTCCAACATTATTTGCTCGTCCGATTGATGAAAACCACGAAGCACCCCGCCGCAAAATCGTTGGAACAACGGCAATAGACTCTACATTATTTACTGTTGTTGGACAGCCATAAACCCCCATATTGGCAGGAAATGGTGGCTTAAGCCGAGGTTGTCCCTTTTTTCCTTCAAGACTTTCAAGAAGAGCCGTTTCTTCACCACAAATATAAGCACCAGCTCCATGATGAATAACAATATCACAAGCATGCCCATATTTCGTTTTTTTGCCAAGTAAACCCGCATCATAGCACTCATCAACGGCAGCTTGAAGCGCTTCACGTTCACGAATATATTCACCACGAATATAAATAAAAGCAACATTGGCTCCCATAGCAAAAGTAGCGATTGCACATCCTTCAATCAAAGTATGGGGGTCATGACGTAAAATATCACGGTCTTTACAAGTTCCAGGTTCAGATTCATCGGCATTGACAACCAAATAATGAGGACGCCCATCATTCTGCTTTGGCATAAAGGACCACTTCATTCCAGTAGGAAAACCAGCACCACCACGACCGCGTAAACCCGATGCCTTCACTTCGTCAATGATCCAATCACGACCTTTGTCAATCATCTCTTTCAGACCATTCCAATGCCCACGCAACATCGCAGCCTTTAATGATTTGTCTTTTAAGCCATAAATATTGGTGAAGATACGATCTTTATCAGCTAGCATACCCCACCTTTTTTTCTATTACCCATAGCATTTTCCGCTTTTCCTCAAATGCAAATTTTAAATATCTTTTCAAGACTTCTTACTTTTCGTTAAATGTTGCCATCATGGGTAGAATAATGAAATATTTTTTCAAGAAAAATACTTAATTATGTTCCCATTCTTTCCTTATCCTTTTTTGGTGAAGACTTGAGAGATCTTTTTTTCTTTCTCATCATCAATAAGAGAAGTTAAACCACTAATCGGTTCCGAAGATTTACGACTATTTTGCGGACCAACCGCTATCTTAGAACCTTTACCTGCTTCAAATGCATCAATAATTTCTTCAAGCCGTTCAGCCGTAAGATCTTCATAAGTATCTTTAAAAATCATAACCATCGGAGCATTAACACAAGCACCAAGACACTCCACCTCTTCCCATGATAAGGTTCCATCCTGATTGGTCGCAAAAGGTTCATGATGAATTTTTTTCTGACAAACTTTAATCAATTCATCAGAACCACGTAACATACAAGGCGTTGTACCACAAACTTGAATATGCGCTTTTGTTCCAACAGGCTTAAGCTGAAACTGAGTATAAAAAGTAGCAACTTCCAGAACACGAATATAAGCCATGGAAAGAATCTGAGCAATATGCTCAATCGCAGCACGTGTCACCCAACCATCTTGTTCTTGAGCACGCATTAATAATGGAATTACAGCCGATTGCTCACGCCCGACAGGATATTTTTTTATAGTATTTTTTACCCATATCTGATTTTCTTTTGTAAAAGAAAACTCAGCAGGCTGATAAACATCATCTGCAAGACGGCGTACGGACATTAGCGATCAACCTCCCCAAAAACAATATCAATCGAACCCAAAATAGCTGTAGCATCCGCCAACATATGACCTCTGGTTAAAAAATCCATAGCTTGGAGATGAGCAAACCCAGGAGCACGCAACTTGACACGATAAGGCTTATTGGTTCCATCAGAAACAAGATAAACACCAAACTCACCCTTCGGAGCTTCCACAGCAACATATACTTCTCCAGGAGGTGTATGAAAACCTTCCGTATAGAGTTTAAAGTGATGAATCAGTGCTTCCATCGAGCTTTTCATTTCGCTCCGTTTCGGTGGTACAATTTTGCGATCCAAGCTCGAAACTGGTCCATTTTTTTCAGTACTCAGTAAACGTTCCACACATTGGCGCATAATTTTCGCTGATTGACGCATTTCTTCCATACGAATAAGATAGCGATCATAACAATCGCTATTTTTACCTATAGGAATATCGAATTCCATTTCATCGTAACATTCATAAGGCTGACTTTTACGCAAATCCCATGGAACACCAGCGCCACGAATCATAACCCCAGAAAAACCGCGTGCCCAAGCTTCATCAATACTTACAACGCCAATATCCACATTACGCTGCTTAAAAATCCGATTTGGGGTCACAAGCGCATCAAGTTTTCCGAGAGAAACAAGAAATGGATCAATAAAATCACCAATATCTTCAACTAAAGATTCTGGTAAATCTTGATGCACGCCACCGGGACGAAAATAATTTGCATGAAGACGAGCACCGCAGGCACGCTCATAAAAAATCATCAACCTTTCACGTTGCTCAAACCCCCAAAGCGGTGGTGTTAAAGCGCCAACATCCATTGCCTGTGTCGTTACATTAAGCAAATGATTAAGAATACGCCCAATTTCAGAAAACAAAACACGTATTAATTGCCCTCTTTTAGGAACTTTAATATCTAATAACTTTTCAATAGCAAGAACAAAAGCATGTTCCTGATTCATAGGAGCAACATAATCCAAACGATCTAGATAAGGACCAGCTTGGAGATAAGTCTTTGTTTCCATTAATTTTTCAGTACCGCGGTGCAACAACCCAATATGTGGATCTACACGCTCAACAACTTCACCGTCCAGCTCCAGAACCATGCGCAAAACCCCATGCGCGGCAGGATGCTGCGGACCAAAATTGATATTAAAGTTTCGAACATTGACCTCAGCCACAATCAACCCCTTGCTTTTTAAAAAACTTCATATCAAATATCAAAAAATCTATCACGCTAAAAAATATTTAATTACTTAAGAAATACAATACTCTAATATAACGCCTCATCAAAACCAATATTATTTTTTTTCATCTGCTTTCCCATCACATGGCAAAGTATACTGCCCTCCTTCCCAAGGAGAAAGAAAATCAAAATTACGCATCTCTTGGCGCAAAACAACAGGCTCATAAATCACCCTCTTTGCTTCATTATCATAACGGCATTCAACAAATCCTGTCACAGGAAAGTCTTTGCGTAAAGGATATCCTTCAAACCCATAATCTGTTAAAATCCGTCTCAAATCCGGATGTCCTGAAAATAAAATCCCATACATATCATACGTTTCACGTTCATACCACTCTGCGCCCGGATAAACCGTACAAGCTGAAGCAACAGGAGTATTTTCATCTGTACGAACTTTTACACGTAAGCGTAAATTCTCACGAGGAGATAACAATTGGTAAGAAACATCAAAGCGCTTATCGCGAGAAGGATAATCCACACCACTAATGTCTGTAAGATTAACAAATTGACAGCGAGAATCATCACGAACAAACATTAAGACATCGATAATTGCATCAAGACGTGCCACAATGGTCAATTCACCAAAAGCAAGAACTGTCTCTTCAAGCTTATTTTTTAATTTGTTTTCCAAATAAGCAGCAAGCTCAACCAATGTTTCATCCACCATGACAAGAAAACTCTCTATCGCTCTATGGATCCGGTACGACGGATTTTTTTCTGTAGCAACAATATGCCGTATAATAATGCCTCTGCTGTAGGTGGACACCCTGGGACATATATATCAACAGGCACGATACGATCACATCCCCGCACTACTGAATAGGAATAATGATAATATCCCCCACCGTTTGCACATGATCCCATAGAAATCACATAACGTGGCTCTGGCATCTGATCGTACACTTTTCTTAAAGCAGGCGCCATCTTATTTGTGAGCGTACCAGCAACTACCATTACATCTGACTGACGGGGTGAAGCTCGTGGTGCATATCCAAAACGCTCATTATCATAATGAGGCATTGAGCATTGCATCATTTCGATAGCACAACAAGCCAAACCAAAACTCATCCACATTAAAGAACCGGTACGTGCCCAAGTAATCAAAGCATCTGCCGAGGTAACTAAAAAACCCTTATCTGATAATTCAGCATTGATATCACGAAAAAACTTATCATCAGATCCTATCAACTCTCCAGTATTGGGATCAATGATTCCCTTTGGTTTTGGAGCTGTAATCGTTGAATTATTAGATCTTAATTCCATTCAAGAGCTCCTTTTTTCCATTCATATATGAATCCAATAGTCAAAATCGCTAAAAACACAATCATCGACCAAAAGCCAAACATACCTATTGATTCGAATGAAACAGCCCAAGGAAAAAGAAAAGCAACTTCAAGATCAAAAATAATAAATAAAATTGATACCAAATAAAAACGAATATCAAACTTCATGCGCGCATCACTAAATGAATTAAACCCACATTCATAAGCCGATAATTTTTCAGGATCGGGGGAACGATATGCTACAATGTAAGGTGTAATCAACAAAACTCCAGCAATAACCGCTGACACAATAATGAAAATCAAGACTGGTAAATAAGAGCTCAATAAATAAGCCATAACCCTCTTCCATCGTAACGAAATGCCTGAGTTTAACACAATGATTCAATATTGCGAGACCAAACAGACAAATTTAACAATTGCTCTATTAACTCTATTTATACTGCTTCAAAGACATACAGAGCGATACTTTTCTTATCGGCATAGGTAACGCAGAGCAAAGAAAGACGCAAGCCCTATTCTTATAAACCATATAAAAAGAAAGAAAAAACATATTTATTCCCCAATCAAATACTCCACCACATCACTCATAGCATATGGATATTTTAAAAAGGAAATTTCATAAGGAATTACGAAATGGCGCGAGTGACGGGGCTCGAACCCGCGACCTCCGGCGTGACAGGCCAGCACTCTAACCAACTGAGCTACACCCGCGCATTTTTTTTCGAACCAATTTAATTTGGTACAAGCGGTCGTGTAAGGGGTTCATGCGTTTATGTCAAGAAGGATTATGCATTTTTAAAAAAAATTATCAAATACCATCTTTATTCTTGCGTTTAGAAAAATTTTTCCTTAAAGAGTCTCCATTCAATTGCTGATCATTGCATTGGGCGATTAGCTCAGCTGGTAGAGCGCCTCGTTTACACCGAGGATGTCGGGAGTTCGAGTCTCTCATCGCCCACCATATAGCTTTATATTCCTATTAAGTTGTTGATATTTCATATGTTTTTTACAGTGAGGGATGCGTAAATAAAAGTGAGGGTATAGGATTTTCTAACATTTCTTTATAAAGCACGCTTCGCACAATGTTTCTAATGTTTCTTTGAAGTCTGCTAACGCTTCTTGATGTGAGCCATCTAAAAGTCTCATAAATGCAACAACAGTTTCACGTTGCAACGGAGTAGAAGGCTTTATTATGATGCTTTTGCGACAAGCATCCGATTCTCTTCTCAAAATTTCTGCTACCTCTTGATCTAAGGCATAGAGTTCAACTATCTTTTCCTCCAGTCCTACAGAAACAGATTTTTTGCTAATCTATACAAAAGATAAAAATGCTACAGATATGTCTAATTTCTTAGCTATATCTAAGAGACGTTCTGAGCGATCAATGCGAAGTTTCCGTAAAATTTTACCAAAGGATGTAAGCATCTAGAAAGTCCTGTTAGAGAAGAAATATTTCTTCTGATTCTAATAAAATTTTTCAAATTTTGGTTAGTCATTATTTTTAGTGTGTGGAGATCTTGTCCAATACCTCTATATAAAAACCATTATCAAGCATATACAATATCTATTACGATAAGAAGTTATTAATTTTCATCAGGAACAGTGCGTTTAATATCATCATAAAATTTAAATATTACAAAGAGATATATAAATAAAACATATTGGTTTACCCATGCTTGTCAATCTTAATGCTATAATCCGCGATCTTTCTTCAGAAACGAATATCGTTATAGTTCTTAAGGAATCTATCGTTAACTCTATACAAGCTCATGCAACACAAATTGATATTTTATTCCAACTTCATGGCAATGTAGATTTGTGGGGGAATCAACCAGTTTTTTCTATAAGCGTTTTTGACAATGGAGATGGATTTACAAAAGAGAATATCAAATCTTTCTCTACCTATAAAAGTAATTATAAAATTCGAGAAGGATGTAAAGGGGTTGGACGTATTACTTACTTGAAAATATTCGAGGAAGTTAAAATTGTTAGTTTTAGCAAAGATGAGCATAATGCTCAAATTTCACTAAATTTCACTCCACAGTTTACACAAGATTCTTTTAAAAAAGAAAATGGCCAAAAAGATAAATGGTGGAATACACATTTATATTTTGAAAGACCTTATAAACAAAATGTGTTAGATATAAACCTAGTTCATAATGAAATTTATTATCATCTTCTTCCTTTACTTTTTTTAAAGAAAGATGAAAATATCCGAATTAACTTTTATGTACATAATGTAAAAAATTTAGAAGACGTAGAAAGCTTAAAGAAAAAAACAATCAATACGCAAGATTTACCTTACTTAGAAAATAAAACTCTAAAAATTGGTCCTTTAAATATTCCCTTTACCCTTTCTTATTATTTTGAAGAGAATAAAAATTCTAATACTAAAATAGAGGCTTACTATTGTGCTAATAATCGTACTGTTATGCCTTTTTCAAAGTTTATGAATATCAATCCAATAAATAATGTGATGATGATATTTTTATTAGAATCGTCTGTTTTGGATGAGTATGTTAACGACGAACGGAATAATTTTGAGATTAATAAAAAAGATCCTGACTTAGAAACCCGACTGACTTGGGAGAATATTAATCAAAAACTAGAGATAATTTTAGATGAAATAATTAATATCCGATTTCCAGAAATTAAAGAAAAAAAGAGTACTCTTCTCAAAAAAATTGCTGAAGAATATCCTTATTTAGTAGACTTTCTAGACACAAAAGATGTCATTGGGGGCGTCTTCAAAGAAGATTCATTTATTGAAAACGCGGAAAAAAAATATTCAAAAAGAAAACTAGCATTCAGAAAAACTCTTCATGAAGGCAAAGGAAAGCCAAAAGAAAATTTACAAAAAGCACAAAAATTTGCTAGTTTAGAATTAACACAATACATTCAGTTCCGAGATGATATTTTGAATCAATTCTCTAAATTATTAACACCAAAAACTTTAGAAAAAGACATTCATAATTTATTTATTCACCAAGGAAAAACAGCTGATAAACTTTCTCCTTTGCCATTAAAAGAAAATAATTTATGGATAATTGATGATAAATTTATGAGTTATAACTATTTACAAAGTGAGAAAACAATACAAGAATTTCTTTCAAACGTTGATTCGTTATCTATTAATTCTGGAAGAAAAAAAACAGAATTATGTAGCCGACCTGATATAGCTATCTATTTCGACTCTGAAGAAAAAAAACGTGTTGTCTTAATAGAATTAAAAAAACCCACGGCAGATTACAAAAATTCAGGCGTTGCACAATTAAGTAATTATGCCAGAGTCCTTAAAACATATGGTGTTAATGAGATATATTTATATTTAATAGCTGAAATAGATGATGATTTTGCATATACATTGCTTGATACAAATCATTTCATAGAAGTTTTTTCTCAAGAAGGAAAATGTTATCAGGGAAGTCTTTCTATGGGTAATGCATTTGTACAAGTTATATCTCCAAATGCTGTTATTGGGAATGCAAAAGCAAGAAATAGAACTTTTATGGATATTATTAAAAAGGATTTGTTACATCATCGATCAAAGCAAGCCAGTCAAGTATTCTGTTCTTCAATTCTTTGAAAACCACTGTTTTAAATGTGAGAAGCTATTCTCTATGGCGTCCACGCAACGGGAAAAATCTATTACAAACATAAAGACAATAAAGGCTATCAATTTCATGATGCGTGACATCATCTTTAAGCCTTGATAGGTCTCTATCATCTCGTGAAGGAGCTGTTGTTCTTTTTCTGT
>NZ_JBHILQ010000059.1:0-2846 GCF_042193395.1 Bartonella sp. TT29SHDZB | reverse complement strand
AGCTTCATTTTGATTCTTTTGAAGAGAATTAATCAATAGAATATATTGTCATGGAGTTTATTCTTTATGCTTCGCCCTCATCATTATGATCATGAACATGTCTCTTTACGCTCTCTCTTAGAATATTATCGTCAACAAGCAAAATCACCCCGTGAATTGGGAACGCTGTTTGAAAACCTTGTCATGGCTTATCTTATGCATGACCCTCTCCATTTTGGACGATATGAAACGGTTGAGAGCTATTATGAATGGGCTAAAGAGCATGAAGGTTGGAATAAAAATGATATCGGCATTGATCTGGTGGCAAAGCTTCGTCATCAAGAGGGATATGTGGCTATTCAATGTAAGTTTTATAAAGCTGACCATCAGATCAGTAAAAAAGATATTGATAGCTTTATCGCTGCCTCTGGAAAAGACATCTTTAAATATCGTCTTCTCGTCGATACCACAGAAGTGGAATTAAGTGACAATGTGAATGCCATGATTAAAGGACAAGCGATACCCGTTTATCGTACTGACCTTCGTCATATGGAAAACAGTCGGATAGATTGGCAAATATTTGCAACAAAACAAGAAGTTCTTCTGAAATCAACAAAAGAGCCTCGTCCACATCAAGAAGAAGCCATCAAGAAAGTCTGTGAAGGGTTAAAAGAAGCAGATCGTGGCAAGCTAATTATGGCATGTGGAACGGGGAAGACTTTCACTAGCCTTAAGATAGCAGAAACCATAGCAGGAACAGGCAAGCGTGTGTTGTTTCTGGTTCCTTCTCTGGCTTTAGTTTCGCAAACAATCCGTGAATGGACAGCCGATGCACAAGTCCCGTTGCGTTCCTTTGCGGTTTGTTCTGATACGAAAGTAGGCAAGCGTCGTAAAAACCAAGATGATATTGTTGGCATGGAAACATCAGATCTTGTTCTCCCTGCTACCACGGATGCGAAAGCCCTTGCCAAAGAAGCTTGCGAAAACCTAGCAGATGCAATGACGGTCATCTTTTCAACCTATCATTCTATCCAAGTGATTTCGGATGCACAAAATACCCATGGGTTACCTGAATTTGATCTGATCATTTGTGATGAAGCCCATAGAACAACTGGTGTTGTGTTGGGAACAGAAAAGCATGAATCTGAATTTATCAAGGTTCATGACAATAGCATTATTCGAGGCAAAAAACGCCTCTACATGACAGCAACCCCAAAGATCTTTAGTGACAAGCTGAAAAGGAATGCTTTCTTATCCAATAACGTTTTGGTGTCCATGGATAATGAAAAACTCTATGGCAAACAACTTTACACTTACAACTTTTCACGTGCTTTAGAGGATAAGCTGTTAGCACCTTGTAAAGTTATCATATTAGTTGTCAATGAAAAAGAAGTAAGCCAATCCATTCAACATCTGATAACCGATAAGAATTATGAACTTATTCTTGACGATAGGACCAAGATTAATGGCTGTTATAGAGCTCTTACTAAAATGGATCTGAAACTTGATCTTAAAGATGACCCCAAGCCCATGCGTAGAGCTTTAGCTTTTTGCAAAGATATTGAGACTTCTAAACGCATATGCAAGAGATTCAAAAAAGAAAAAGTGCAAGAATCTTTGCGCGCTCTTCATAAAAACTATAAAGATACTCCTCCTCTTAACTGTACCCTTGCCCATATTGATGGAACCTTTAGTGCTAAAGAGCGTACAAAACAACTTGAATGGTTAAAGGAAGATGCGGGGGAAAATACCTGCCGTGTACTTACCAATGTACGCTGTCTTTCTGAAGGTGTTGATGTTCCTGCTCTTGATGCCGTTCTATTTTTACACCCGCGCAAAAGTCAAATTGAGATTATTCAAGCGATAGGACGTGTCATGCGTCGAGCAGAGGGTAAAAAAAGAGGCTATATCATTCTACCCATTGGGATACCCGCTGACATTCCGCCGGAAATAGCCTTAGAAAACAACCAAAAGTATAATGTCATCTGGCAAGTTCTCAATGCTTTACGTGCTCATGATGATAACTTTAATAAAATAATTCACCATATGCACAAAAAACAAGACGTAAGCGATGCTCTTGAAATCGTTGCTGCTTCTCAAGAACTTGCGTTAGAAGATACGACTATAGTTATTGATGATTTACCTATACGCTCAAAATTAGAGTATTCAGGACTTAATATTGGGTTAGCAACTTACGAATCCTCTCACACATGTGAAGAACAAGGAGAACTCCCCCTTTTTTCTAAAAGTAAAGATGTCATTAGAACTGCTATTGTTAATAGATTTTACGACCCTAGCTATTGGAAAAAATGGGCAATAAATGTTGGTGATCTTGCTCAAACTCATATCACACGCTTAACTGAGGTTTTGACGAAATCAGAAACTGAAACACGGCAGGTGTTTAATGATTTTATGACCGAATTACGTAGTAATTTAAATACAACTATCTCCGAAGAAAATGCGATTGAAATGCTTGCGCAACATCTTGTGACGCGTCCAGTCTTTAATGCTTTATTTGAGGGGCATCAGTTTGTTCAAGAGAATCCCGTATCTTGTGCTTTACAACGCGTACTCAATGTCCTTGATAAAGTTACCCCTAAAGAAGAATCTCAAGATCTGAACAATATTTCTAGGAGTATACAATTTTACACGCGTGGAATTACCACTCTTGAAGCACAACAAAGCTTAATTGTAGAGCTTTATAATGAATTTTTCCGTTATGCTTTTCCGCGTACAGTAGAAAAATTAGGCATTGTTTATACTCCCATTGAGGTTGTTGATTTTATCATTCATTCTGTTGATGATGTGTTGCGTCATGAATTTGGAAAAAGTCTAGGATCACGTGGTGTTTCTATTCTTGACCCTTT
>NZ_JBHILQ010000058.1:0-2927 GCF_042193395.1 Bartonella sp. TT29SHDZB | reverse complement strand
ACAAAACGCTGGCCACATACAGGCTATAAAGAGGGAATTAGGATAACAGCTGCTTGTATTGATACCGGTGGTGGACATACACAGGCAGTTTATAATTATGTACGCCCGCGTGAAGGGCGGCGCATTTGGGGGATTAAGGGGCAAGCGGGATGGCGTGCGGTATGGCCACGCCGACCAAGCAAAAACAATAAAGGACAGATTAATCTTTATATTGTTGGGGTTGATGCCGCGAAAGATATCATTACAGCACGGTTTAAAAAATCGGGACCTGAAGCAACGGGGGCTGGTGCAACACACTTTCACAAAAGCCTTGATCGAGAATATTTTGACCAACTGACCGCTGAAAGAAAAGTCATCAAATATTTTAAAGGCTTCAAGCGTATTGAATGGCAAAAAAGTGAAAAGGCAAGAAATGAAGCCTTGGACTGTAGGGTCTATGCTTATGCGGCTTTACAAGGTCTGATTTCGGCAGGAATAAACCTTAATCGAGAAGTCGATATCTTAGAAGAGCGTCTGGAAAAACTTAAAATTGAAGGCTCTTTAGAGCAGCCAACATCAGAACATCTGCCCTCTCCTTCTCCAAGAAGATCTCAGACAGCACAGCCTCAAAAGAAGCCATTCAGAACAATGATGAATCCTTATATGCGAGGGGATTGGAGGTAATTTGTGGGTGAAACTTTAGAACCAATTAACAGCAAAATTGAGAGACTTGAAAACTTAAAAAGGCGGCGTGAACAAATTGAAGAGGCTCTTTATTCGGGTGCGCAATCGGTGCGCCATGGCGATAAGCAAGTAAGCAACCGTTCTGTTGAGGAACTGCGCAGAGCGCTTGAGATGCTGAACACACAAATAGCGGACCTTGAAGGGCGCAAGCGTTCACGCGTTTTCTATTTTAATATATCACGAGGCTATTAATGGCTGGCTTTATCAATAAACTCACGGGCTTTTTTACAATTTCTCGTCAACACAATCCCCATTTTGAAGCGGCAAGTAAAAGCCGTCGCATGGGTGGTTTTGACCCCGCCAAAAAACATATCAATAAAGCCATTGAGGAATGCGGTGATACCATTGTTGCCCGTTCAAGATGGCTTTATGACAATGAATCTCTTTATGGGTCTGCAACGGAGGAATGGGTCTCTGCGGCTGTAAGTGATGGGATTAAACCTTATCCTCGTATTGAAGGCTTTCAAGAAGAAAAGAAAAAGCTTTTAGACTTATGGTGGCAATGGGCTGATGAAGCCGATTATGATGAAGATACCAGCTTTTATGGGCTGCAAGCAACCATTGCACGAGAGGTCTTTTTAACCGGAGAGTGCTTTGTAAGATTGCATTATGTTGACCTCTACGGGCGCTCTGGCGTGCCTCTTCAATTGCAAGTTTATCCAACCGAAATGCTAGACCTTACCTACAATGGACCTGCTGAAATTGAAGGCAATTACATTCGTATGGGGATTGAATTTAACGCCAGTGGTAAGCGCGTTGCTTATCATTTCTGGGAACATCATCCCTATGATGATGTCCCTGCAAATATGGCATTTGAGAGCCAAGAGCGCGTGCGCGTCCCTGCTGAAATGGTCCTTCACATCAAAGAGCGCCGTATTGCCGGACAATTGCGCGGTTCTCCCAAAATAACGCGCGCTATGACAAAGATCTTTCAACTCGAATCCTATGATGATGCAGAGCTTGAACGAAAAAAAACAGCGGCTCTTTTTGCGGTGTTTATTACAGGGAAGGAATCTCATGAGGCAGAGTTAGAGGATAATCGTGAAAAAACGAAAATTGAACAGAAGGTAGAAAAGAAGATTGAAGAGGTACCCGAAGAGCATCCAATTTACCCTGGCTCAGTTAACGTGGTCGATGGCGAAAAACAAATTACATTTTCAACCCCGGTTGAGGTTGGTGGTTCTTACGAGGCTTTTCAATTTCGCAATATCTTGAAAATTTGTGCAGCACTTAATATGCCTTATGCCGTTGTGACTGGAGACGTTACGCGGGGGAATTTTTCTAATGTGCGTACCTCTATCATTCAGTTTAGACGGCACGTCAAACAATGGCGTGAACATATTATTGCCTTTCAGTTTAACCGCATTGTGTGGGAGCGTTTTGTTGAAATGGCAGTGCTTTCTGGATGTGTCAATTTGCCAGGGTGGGAAGAAAATTCCTTGCCATGGCTTCAATGTGAAAGCTTTGCACCCCCGCTTGAAATGATTGATCCAAACAAGGATATCTCAGCGGAAAAAGAAGAAATTCGTGCAGGCTTGAAAACACGACGCATGGCACTTGCCGAGCGTGGCTTTGATATCGACAGCATTCATGCCGAACTTGAAGAAGAGCACACAGACGCTCGTGCGCGCGGCTTATCTTTTGACACCGATATGGCGGCACCGGCTGGTAGCAATCAAGTAATTGATCCCGCAGATTCAGAACCTTCTGAAACTTATGAAAGTAACCAAGGCAGTAAGGCGCAGACAAATGGTGAATAATCTCGACATGCCGTTTTTGGCATCACGGCTTTTTGGAGTTCCACACATGCTTGCCTCCACAAAGCTTGATATTATTCTCAATGCTCTTGCTCCACGGCTTTTTGCAAGTGAAAATTTTCCCATTGAAGCTTATTCGCAAGGGAGTACAGAAGCTTTAAGACCACCAGAAACCTATGTGGTGCAAAACAATGTTGCTATAATACCGGTTCATGGCACGCTTGTACGCCGCGGTGCATGGCTTGGAGCTTTATCGGGATTGACGTCTTATGAGGGGTTAAGGGCTTCTTTTCGTGAAGCCATTGCACAACCTGATGTTCGTGCTGTTTTACTTGATATTGACAGCGGCGGTGGAGAAGCCGGTGGTGTCTTTGATTTGGTTGAAGAGTTTCAAACACTCTCAAAACAATACGACAAGCCCATTTGGGCACATGCCAATGAGTTTGC
>NZ_JBHILQ010000057.1:0-3002 GCF_042193395.1 Bartonella sp. TT29SHDZB | reverse complement strand
TTTCAAAAACCAATCCATGTCGAAATGCAAATGAACGCGATTGGCAAAGCGCTTGGGATAATTGGATTACGCATCCAAAATATAGATTGGTAATTAAGAAACACGTAAAATCAGAAGTGAAAAAACTATATGAAAGCGCATGTTATAAACCACCGTCAAACAATTTCGCAAATAACCTTTCAGAAAGCTTCAATCAACTTGCAACAGCGATCTATGCTTAAAGACACTTATGGATCAGAATGCATCAGAAGTAAAGAGGTTATTAGTTTATTTGCAGCGTAATGAAATCGTATTTAAAAGCATTGAAGGATAAACAGCAAAGTAGTGAAATTTGCTGATGATTTTGAGAATAGATATGCGTTTAAATTGACAGAAAGGCATCGTACAGAGCTATTTAAAGATTTTGTGATAAAAAAAACGTAAACAGAAAGGGTAAAAAAGTGGGTTGCAACGGCGGTGGGGCATGCACCATGGGGATTAGGGGTAGCTGAGTATTTTTACAATCTTTACGAATATGATGATGGCACAAGAGAATACGAAGAATTTGACGGTGGTCAGTATCATGAGATGCTTGAGAAAGTTTTATATGCGGCATAATATCAAAAAATACAATAAAGTCAATAGTTTGTTTGTAATTATTTTATATGAATCCACACTTGTATACGTGATTCATTTGACCATTTTTTATAAACAATTGCCATGTATGAATAGACCATAAAAAGCTAATCATAAAGAAGTTTAAGAAGAAAAAACAACTTCAAAATGTCCTTCAAGCGTTTTAACTTCTTTCGGATTAACAATAATCTTTATATCGTTTCCCAATTTTGCCAAACACTCAAGCATTTTCATTTCACTAATTCCTCGAAATTCTCCACTTAAGAGTTTAGACAGTTTTGGTTGAGTCATTTTCAAAAGTTGACTAGCCTGTTTTTGTGTTAAGTTCTTTTCTTTCAGAATTTGACTAATCTTATGAGCAAGTTGCGCTTTGATAAGCATCTCTCTGGAATCTGAAAAGCCAAGATCCGCATAAACATTGGAACTACCGTGAAAAACATTGATCATTTTAATTCCCTTCTAATTGTTCTGCTAACTTGAGACGTTCTTTAATCAGATTAATGTCTGGTTTTGGTGTTGCAATGCCACGGGTCGATTTTTTCTGAAAACAATGCAACACATAAAGAGATTTTTTATATTGTATCGTATAAATAGCGCGATAAGTTCCTTGAATATCGCGTTCAATAATTTCTAGAACATTGGCAGATCCACCCCCCTTGAGAACCTTAACATTTTCTCCTCTATCTCCTATCTGAGCAAGATAAAGAGCATAACCAATCCTTTGTTGAATAAGATCAGGAAGACTTTTTATATCTTTGAGTGAAGAACCAAGCCATATGATACGTTTTATTTTACTCATGATTACTAATATACCCATATGGATATATTTTCAAATGTTTATTTTAATTTTGTGATTTTTTAATAACTATTATTAATAAAATTGACTTGATAAAAATGGTAACAAAAAACCATAATTGTTTATTTATCTTATGAAAATCTGCTTTTAAAAACCAATGCTCGTAAATGTAAAAAAACGTTTTTTACAGATGTTCACTTAATATGCATTTGCTTTTGATTGGATTGTTAAAGCTACCGAGCATTTTGATTTGTTTGATACGTTTGAGAGCAACAAAAAGCGTTTATAGGCTCTCTCATTCAAATGAGTGATTAAAGATCATACGCACATTTACGTTTCTTTTGATAAGTTTTCATATCTCTAATAGAGCGCTTGCAATATGATACGTTTTGTATATATGCATTCATTACTCCATTGTGGATGATTCATTTTAATCAATAAAAAACGCTATTTGAAAGCCGCGTCATATCATTGGCACGGCTTTTTTTTTAACTCTCTCTTTTATGAGATGTTTATAGCAATGCATTTTATATGCGTTTATAACCATAAAGAAGGCACGTCCCCCATGTCTCTTTTTATTCTGTTTGATCAGTTATATTGACAACATTATCCTTTTCATAAACCTCACAATTTTTTGGAACCAACCTTACTTTGCTTTTTTATTGATTTTTGCATTGCCATAAACCTTTCCATAAATCTTTGCACGACCATCAATAACAGCATAATTATAAATTTTTGCATGGCTATAAATGCAAGCCAAGCCACAAACCTTGGCATGACCATAGACGCGTGCATAACTAAAGATGGACAAAAGGTTTTGGTGCCTCATGTTTATTTGGCACCAAACACTTCTTTAGCACAAGATGTTTATGGGGCAAAAACGCAGCAAGGAAACCTTGCCAGTGCACGTTTGAAAGGCAATGGCATCACTATAGAGACGGACCGTCTTACCAATAGTGGCACCATATCGAGTAATGGTGCATTGCATGTTTCGACTACGCAAACTTTGTTCAATAATGGTGGTTTTTTGCTTGGCAGCGGTGCTGTAGATCTCAGCAGTGGCGATCTTTTAGCCAACTCTTCAGGGGTTATTCTGGGGGATATCATCACCCTCAATGCGAAGACAATCATTGATGGTACTGCAAAAATCCGTGACACGAATGAATATGGTTTTGTTGATCGGATCGGACAGCAGGCTCAAATCATTTCTATACAGGATTTAAACATTCACTCCCTTGGCGATTTAAGCATGACTGGTGGCCAATGGAGCAGTGGTGGATCGACGACGGTGATTGTCGGTGGTTCTGCTACGTTTGGTTCATTAGTGCTAGAGAGTGACCATAAGGAAACATTGGAAAAAGGGCATTATAACGCCCAAAGCAGTGAGCACCGTTTGACAGAAGTCAACAGTGATGGAGATTTGACCATTGTCACAGGTGGTGAACTGAACCTTGGGGGAAAGTTTAAAGCCAAGGGCAATGGTGATTTCACCAGTGGTGGCGCTCTCAACGTGGTTTCAGAGCAAGATTTTAACAGTTTTGATTTGGATCTGAGGGGCAAAGAAGGCGACAAATCGAAGCAAAAGGATAAG
>NZ_JBHILQ010000056.1:0-3008 GCF_042193395.1 Bartonella sp. TT29SHDZB | reverse complement strand
CGTACGGTTGCTAAACCACTCTGTCATGAGTATATCGCGTTCATGTTTTTTGACCGAACACCACGGAAAATTTGCCATGTCCCATGGATAATCGATTTGTTCCCAGCTTAACTCTTCATCCCCATCATCTATCCAATTACCAATAAGCCGGCCTTCTTCTTTTGTGAGGGTATGATTGATTTCTGTTGTGCGTCCAAAGGAAAACAAAGTGTCCCCAGCTGTTAAACGAACACCGCTCTCATACTCCAACATGCTGTCATCAAGGCGTGACATATTGCATTCAACAGCTTGCACATCATACCCCGCAACACCACGACGAAAATCGGAGCGCAAACTTTTGGAGAGATCTGTAATCGCTTCAATGGCTTCAAGGCTTTTGCGTTCAGGCAACTGATCAAAATCAAGTTGAAAGGAATTCCACCATGCACGTCCCGTCCAAGCGGGTATAAAGCGGGCTGTAATCTCTAACCATCTCAACCCCATCTCTATTGCCATAACAGATCCGCGCAGGCGTTGCCATGCAAGCCCTTGGTCAATCAAATCATAGAGGTTTGGAACATAAGGTGTCAGTTCACCAAGCCCGTATTCTTCAATCAACCACGGCAAAAAGCGGGGAGGGCGCGTGATCAATTTAGCACGTGAAATCCCCAAAACAGAACCATCAATATCTTGATGAAAATCGCAAGCATCGGCAAGGCGCTTTTCAAATTCTGTTGCGTTTGTGGGAAGGAGGGAACCAACCATTAGCGGGCATACCCCTTAAAGTTTAAGGTGATTTTTCCAATCGATAAAATTTCTTCATCACAAACCATACTGTCTTGTGTTGGGGTAATGGCAATCACTTTTTGGACACCAGAAATCATTAGTTTTGAAATCCACCACGAGAGGCTTAATTCACGACCAATGGCTTGTTCTTGTCTCCATGCTGCTCTTAAATTTGTTTCCATTGTCGTGAGAATTTTCAAAGATGTTTCTGGTAACAGCCAAACATCTGCTTCTAAGTCCAGCACTTTTTTAACAGCAGCGTGAACAATGATTGTATCATTGGTCATGATGATATTTTTTTTGTGAAGAGCTTCTGAAACTGTTTGTATGAGATCTTCAGATGCCGTTCCTTCTTCATTGTTGCCAAAAAGAGCAACATAGATGGTTGGGTCTTTGCCTTTACGATAGATAATCGCATCTTTCACTCGACTATCGGCTGTTAAGGCGATAAGCTTGTAATAGGGTTCTGTTCCACTTCCGTTTCCTCCACGGGCATGAAGCTGTATGCGTTCACGATATCTCTCGTCACTTTCACCCTCCATGCGGGCAAGACCATGCCAGTTTCCCAAAGCATCAAGAGATTCACCGGTTGCAAAATCAAGAATGTTGTTGCGTGCCGCTTCGTTAATACGCTGTCTTAACAGCAACTCTCGATAGCTAAAAGCCTCTATGACTTTTACAGCCGGATCACTTTCAAGAATGGTATATTCAGGCAAAAGCTCTTTTAAATGGGTAAGAGCCGCTGCGCGGATTTCCTCAAAAGAAAGTTCTGTGATGATTTCCGGTTTTGCAAGTACTCCATTCATTTTATCAGTAATCCTTCCATGGTAATGGGCTTGCCGGATGGCAAATAAATGCCTTCAAAGGATAAAGAAACGTGTCCATTTTCACTCCATTTAAAATCGATTTTTTTCAATTTAAAACGCGGTTCCCATTTGTCTAAAGCCTCAGCAACAGCGGCATAAAGAGCAACAGCAAAAGCATTATTAACCGGTGCATCAATGAGTTCAGCAACGCGTGAACCATAATCACGACGCATGACTCGTGTGCCAATGCGTGTTGACAAAATATCAAGGATTGATTGGCGTAAATGATCAATGCCGGTTAATGGCTTTCCCGTTGTGCGGTCCATTCCACTGTTCAATTGGGACCTCCTGTCATCGCGCCACCAGAATAAACACCACCATGAACATGGGTTGCTCCTACATTGGTGCCGTTATGCTTTAGTCCACTTGAATGAATGGAAACATTATTCCCAGAATGAAGAGAGAGACTATCATTCGAATTCAGTGAAACGCCACCACCTGCCTTCAAAGAGATGTTGCCTTTTGCGTTTAAGTTTATATCGCTTTCTGAAACAATCTTTATGCCTTCCGGTGCGGTAAGCTCTAGCTTGCCACCATCACCTTTTAGTGACACACCATCAGCAATCGTGAGAAGAAATTTTCCACCTGATTTGATATGAATTCCATAAGTATTTTGTTCATCATCATATTCAAGGCTGGTTCCATCAGGGTATATCGTTCGGTGAATGCTGCCTTTATCGGCTGCTTGATTAGCATCGGTGTGAAGTGAACCAACAATCACCCCTTGTGACAAATCCCCTGATGACGAGATAACAACTACTTGCTCTCCAACATCACGCCCTTCATAGGAGCGTGTTTTACCGGCGCGGGCTTGTGTGTCTGGAATCCAGTCACTGACAAGATTGCCACTTTTTACCCGATAGCGTGCGTTTTTATGGTCGACATGGCTAATCTTCCCCACCACAACCATATTGGCCACACGTCTCTTTAGATCTGTGATTTCTTTATCGCGCCGCTCTAACATGTCCACCTTCAATTTTATGGTATTTATCTTTATTTCTCACGCCTGTTTCTGGTTCAAAACTTAAGAAAGGTTCAACGATTCTTGCTGTTACACTGCCTTCTTCTTCATTCATGTTGGGGATATTTGTCACATAAATGACTTCAAAGGTTAAAATTGCACCGTGGAGTGCTAGAGCGCCATTATCACCAAAGGCAAAAGCAATATTTTGCAGGCGGCATGTCTCAACGGTGTTGTTAAGATTGGGGTTGGCATGGAAAATCTCTTCAACTTCCCATGCTAATTGGTCAACAAAACGTGCGCCATCTTCACATGTTGCATAGCATTCAACATCTAGCGTTAAAACACGCCGCCTTACTCCATAATCATAGCCATCTTCAATTGTTTCACTTTGCGTTGAGATATTAATTGCAGGC
>NZ_JBHILQ010000055.1:0-3110 GCF_042193395.1 Bartonella sp. TT29SHDZB | reverse complement strand
AGAGTATGTGATCTTTTAAAGCCTTTCAAAAGAAAGGGATTATAATCATAATAAATGCTATCAAGACCATTATGGTTATGAGTTTTGGAGGTGCTTTTTACGCCCCCCTTTACATATTTTTCAATAAAAAATAAAAGTCATTATATTTCAATATGTTATTTTTTATCAATTTTTCAAAAAAACAACCTATATCAAAATACAACCTGTAAATTCAACTAATGCTCTATGTTTTGTAGTTTTTTTTTGGGGGGGTAGAAACATTCAAAACCTATAAGTAATATAAGAAAATGAATATACATAACCCTCTTTAAATAAAGCTTCTGATAACAATAAAGCACTCATTTTAGATTACGGTTTAATCTTTTAAAGGCAATGTAAATAAGAGTATCTAAAAGTGCAAGTTTCTTCTTTTTAAATAACGCATGATAAATTATCCTTTTAAAGATTGTATGTCAGCAATTTATAAAAGGGATATAAGAACCTATAGGTATAAAACCTTATACCCCTTATGAGTTTATCATACCCATTATGTGAGCATGCTTTTAAGTTATTCAGTTTCTCTAATTTCTAATTTTGGTAAGTTCTTAACGATTTTCATTGTCTCTAAACTTATGGTAATAACCCTCTGAAATAACTCTAGAGGGTAGGCAGGGTTGCCAATGGTTTCAACAGCATAACGATTGGCATCATTAACAATGCCACTCTTTTTATCAGTCTTTAACACATTGACGCCCCATAACCCATTCAAGAGCGGATTTACCATTAACGATATACTCACAAGCGTCAAGAGGGATATCTGTTATTGTGATATTGTTATTATAAATAACAGTGGTTTTATCTTTCTCTTTACCTGCTTTTGCGAATTTCATTTCAGTCACGTAATAGAATTTTTCTGGATTAGAGATCTCTGTAACTTTTGGATTACCTTTTTTAAAAGTTACTGGATAAGGTTTTACAGTTTCATAATTCACGTGCAAATGATCCAGTTCACGCCCTGTTACAACAGAGCTCCGTTTTCGTATAAGGGGTTTAAGTCTCTTCAAAAGAATTAAAACGAAGCTTATTAAATCCATTTTGAACGAATTGAGAAAAAATGCAGAAAAATGCTAAAAAAGCCGATAATTTTTTCAAAAGAGTTTTTTAAATGCTGTTTATCCACAGCCCATGAGAGAGATCAGATCAGCAAAATAGTGAAATTTGCTGTTTATTTTATGGAAAAAGACAAATGAAGCATGTGCTTTTAAAATATCATAATGATTATTTTGATAGATTTTATGAGTCACTAAAATAATCTAGTTTGTTAGTTCAATTTACAGACACAAACTGACAAATATATATTATTGATTGTATTTAAGGTTGTATTGTCGATATAGGTTGTATCGTTAAAATTCTAACATATTGAAATATAATGTTTTTAATTTTCTCTCATTTAAAAAAAATAATATAGTAGCTAGAATGAACTGACAAGACTGACAAAACTCTTCTGATAAGGTCACTCAGATCATTTGCTTTTGGAAAAAAGTTCCTTGATGAGAATGCCATAAAAAGAGTTTTGCGTGGTTGTCTTAAAGACTTCAAAAGAGATTTCTTTATTGTTTTATGCTGTTGTTTTTAACCAAAGGATGCCATTCATACCGTCTATCAGGACGCCGACCTAATTCATTCCCCTCTATAGGAAATTCACGAATATAGTTACAACGACATAAAAGCTCTAAAGCTTGCTTAACGGCTCCATTGTCTTTTAAAGATCTCCAACACCGTCTATAGATATCTCTTGCCGTAAAAACATTGGGTAAAAGATCACAGCGCTCTACAATTAATTTTGCACGCTCTGCTGTTAATGTATCATTCGCCGCATAAAGACGTTTTGCATGACTTATCAGATATTCTTCCCAATATAAGGCTCTCTCAAGGGCATCTCTATTGATTTCAAAACGCCCCCCTTCACTCAATTCAAAAATCAATGCAAGGGTTGGTATGGTTTTATTCATTTTCAAAAGATGCGCTTGTAAACTTGATGAGAAATGACCTCCTTTGATTGTTCTTTGAAAATTTTCCCACCATACACGAAACATTTCTTGAGCTTCAGCAGAAAAGCGTATGGTAATAGGGTGTTTTGGTGATCCTAATGGTTTATCATAAAGAGAACGAAAAATTCCTTGATAACTTTCCCATGCCTTTTGATTGGGAGGTCTATCAACCCATAACCGCTCTTTTCGTTCATCGGGCCACACCAGCATTTGAAACCGTTGCAATAAGCCGTCATTATTTGTTCCATGGTGCATTGCTTGAATAATGGGAATAATCCGTGAAGGTTGAATGCCCCCAATAATGGAAATGGTTGCATTGGGAATAAAAATGGTTCCACGTCCTATACGGTCATAGGTGTATGATTTTTTGCCATTAAAAGCTGTTAGATAAAAAGAACGGTCTGATTGATATTCCTTCCGTTCCAAATCGGATAAAAAACCAGATAATTCATCACGAACCAACAAGAGACCACGGGGGTTTTCTTTTAACAATTCCCCAAGCTTTTCGACGGTCACATCGTTGACAATAAGACGTCGTTTATTAAGCGTGTCATCTTCCTCACTTTCTTTATGTTCAAGAGATTGAGAAAGAAGAGCAAGGGCTTGTTCCTCGTCTTGATCTTTGAGTGCTTTGTAGGCTTGTTTTTTCTTTTCTCTTTTGTCTAATTCAATAAGAATATCTTTTGTTTCTTGCTGTTTTTTCTTCTTTAACCATTCTTGATGCCATTCCTCTTGAAAAACATCAAGAGGTGCTAAAGCAGCTTCCATGGTATCTGTTTTCATAGTTGAAGGTTCCCCCACAATGGCACCCCAGAGATTAGGAACAATTTTCCAATTGGCATGTTGTTTTGGAGAAACCCGCACGCCATTTCCAATGACAGCAGACAATCCACATAAAGCAGAAACAGCAACAAAATCGATAGAAGATTGTTGAATATCAGCAACGTCATAAACATAGTTTATTAATGGTGTTGGAAGCAGGAATATTTTAAAAGGCTCGACGGGTAAGAGAGCCGTAGCAATCGGTTGTAATTGCCCCCAACCATTTTGTTGCAAGGCTTGTTCATAAGAAATGGCTTT
>NZ_JBHILQ010000054.1:0-3137 GCF_042193395.1 Bartonella sp. TT29SHDZB | reverse complement strand
GCTTTAAGTTTTTGATCAAGACGTTTTGCTCTATGGAAAGGGCAACAATGCTTTTAAAGAGCTTGGGGTGGAGGGGGGAAATTGAAAGAAAAGAGGGACATCTATTTATTTACGAGACCGTTATTTATTTACGAGACCGCTAAGGACAGTTTCTCATCTCTGGATGAAAAAGGTTTTGTGCAATTTGGTTATGGAATTGTGAGAGACGCTGGTATCCATGCGGCGGCTTGCCAAATGATTAATCCTTATCATTTTAGGGCTTTATCATTTTGGGGGGGTGCCAGATTGACAACGAGGCATTGAGGCAAAGGGGTGGATTTTAAGGCAAAGGGATTGAAATTTCTTGAGGAAGAGGTAAGCGTAGGGCGTGTCGTGTACTTGAGGAAGTTTTCGATGAGGCAATGAATGAGGTTGATCTGGGACTGAGGTTGATCTTGGCCGCGTGCTTGGCTTTCAAGATGGGGGCACCACCTTGGAAAAAGGGGTGTTTTGGCTTGTAAGTGCGCATGTATAAGCGCGTATAGGGCAAATGAATAAAATATTTAGAAGGGAGATTATAGTGCTTGCTTTACTCTGAGAAGGGTGCTAAGCGAATTTACCGCGCTGGTGGCGTGCTATCGAATATTGAAGAGTGGGAATTTTAGAAGTGGGGGAGTATCCGTATGATCGAAGATAAATCACAACATCAATTTGCCCATAAGGGAGATAAGGCTTTTGTATCGCAGCCAGTGTTGGATCAATCAGAAGCTTTCAAAAAATTGACGGCTCTTTCAACAGGCGATTATATCATCATTTGTTGTTTGGCTATCCTCTTGTTGGTGCTTTTTTCCGCGTCTGCCTATATGGATCCTTTGGAATTTTTTCACGTTATATCCAAAGAACAGCTCCAAGCACTGGGACAAATGAAACAAGAAAGTCTTCAGGAAAGACTTCAGGAAAGTCTTAAACACCCTTTCCAAAATCCTATAATTCAGCATGTTCTTGATGCGGGGTGGAATAGTGTTTGGGCTTTTTTATGTTTCTTACCGCAAATAATTTTTGGCGTTCTTTTTGGTTTTTGTCCGCTCTTTTTTGTCTTTAACGCCGTATTTAAACGGGATGTGAAGGAAATGATGCTACAATGGGAAACCTTGCCAGAGCAGCAACAGCTAGACAACCAATCTCTTAACAGAAGACAATAGGGGGAAAAGTGAGTGCTTCTTTAATCATTGGAATGTTGATTGCCGTAGGAACGGCAATTTTTATTTGTTCTGCAATTTTTATGGTATTCCTTTCTACCGTGGTGACAATCGTTGCACTTTATTATTCGTTGATAAAACGGACAATCTTGTTATTGGTGACGCAGCGAAAATTAAAAAAGGGTGCAGCGCAGAATTTAGGGCATTATCAGGTAGAGGGTAGAGGACAGAGGACAGTTCTTGCAACACAGTTGCGTGCCTTTTCTTTTCAAGAATCTTTGCTTCTCTCAAAAAAAGATTATTGTATCATCTTTTTTCTAGCCTTTATTTTGATGATGCTTTTCGTAGGTTTGATAGCTTTTTTTGCTTTTTTTCCAAAATCTGCGGTTTTTTTGCACAATTACGTGCCTATGATAGTGCTTCACATTATTGATTTTGTCATGCGACTGCTGTTTTGGGTCTGGACATGTATTGTTGTTTCTTTACCTGTCATTTTAATTCTCCATAGTCTCCTTCAGTATGGCGTGCAAGAAACAGTAAAGGAATTAGAAACATTTGTTTGAGCAGAGAATAAAAATGATGATTTCACATCAATGCGATAGGGAAAAAAAGGGAGCATTATGATGCAGCATTTGGTTTTTTTAGGGTTCATTATCATTGCCATTTTAATGGTTATGGTTATGGTCAGGTTTCCTTACCTGTTGATCAAGCATATGAGGTTATCTTTTAAACTCGCTCAAGGCTTGAAAAAGAGTACGACGCAACAAAAGCAAGCCATACAACAATTGCGCAATGATCGGGGAGAAATGAAAAGACACAATCTCGCGCTTGAGACACTTGATGCAAAAATGCGCTTTCTTAACTTCAAAGAATCTCTGCCTTTTTATTCAAAAGAATGTAAAATAATCTTTTTTATCCTTATTCTCTTTTCTGTTTTGCAATCTGCTTTCTCTATCGCAAATTTTGTATGGTGGAAAAATGATAGTGTTGCCTTTATCATGCAGCTGTTGAGCCTTATATGGTTAGGGATTCTTCTCTTTTCTCCGATCATTGGGATCATGTGCATGAAGTTAACGAGAAAATTGAACAAAATACTTCCACAATTGGAAGAAGCGATACAACAACGCGATCAGGCAATTCGTATGCAGAATGTGGTAGGGGGACAAAATGACGAGTAGTCTTATAACATTAATAGCCATTTCTTTCCTGTGTTTTACGCTCTTAGGTGTTTTAATATGGGCGCCAATCGTTGTCATTTATTACCTGTTTATCAAGCGTGCGCGGCTTTATTGTCGCGTGAAAAAGGAACTGAAATGCGTGCTGAATGAACGCGATATCGCCTTAAGACAGATCTCCCCAAAATAAAAAAGCAGCAGAATGTTTGATAAAAAACAGCTTTCTCTTGTTTGGCAAGACTATAAAAAAATATTCTATCTTTCTACGGTCATGGCGACTGCTCCAATAGTTATAACTGTTGTCGTTAAAATATGGAGAGGGCAGGACTTTGTTTCTCTTGTCGTATTCGAGCCACTAGCATGGATGCTTGCCTGTGTTTTTTTATTCTTACCGATTGTTTTTATTATGCGTTTTATCGTGACCCGTCAGTTGAACAAAATGATACGGCAATTAGAAGAAGAAGTTGAGCAGAAAGGAGCTCCCGTCATATTATACGATGTGAGTGAGGGGAAAGTGAGCGAGGGGAAGTGAGCGAGGGGAAAGTGAGCGAGGGGAAGTGAGCGAGGGGAAAGTGAGCGAGGGGAAGTGAGCGAGGGGAAGTGAGCGAGGGGAAGTGAGCGAGGGGAAGTGAGCGAGGGGAAGTGAGCGAGGGGAAAGTGAGCGAGGGGAAAGTGAGCGAGGGGAAAGTGAGCAAGGGGAAAAAGTGAAGAGAGGCTTTTGTTGATCCTTTCTTTTGACTTGTTCATTAAGGAGCATGGGTGTACTTCTCGTTTTATGCTTTTT
>NZ_JBHILQ010000053.1:0-3356 GCF_042193395.1 Bartonella sp. TT29SHDZB | reverse complement strand
GATGGTCATTTCTTAACTCGAATTAGAGCCTTAAGAGATTTTGATGATGTCAAAAAAGGCGATTTAGGGGGGTATATTGAAAATGAAAGCAACTTATCTCATGAAGGTAATTGCTGGGTGTATAATAAAGCTCGGGTCTTTCAAAATGCACGCGTCTTTGGAAATGCTAAAGTAAAAAGCTTTTTTGTTGATGTCTATGGTAATGCTCAAATTTATGGGAATGCTATTTTTGAAGGTATGACATTAAAGGACAATGCAAAGCTGTCTGGTAATGCGCATGCTAACAACGCCGTTGTAATTGAAGGCAATGCACAAATTTATGATAACGCCCGTGTCACTGATCATGCTCATATTTCCGATAATGCTGTCATTTGTGATGATGCCCATGTCGGAGGCAATGCAAAAATAAGTGGCTCTGCTTACATTTGTGATGAATCACGTGTTTTTGATGATGCCGTTATTTGTGATGCTCTTATCTCTGGTTCTTCATATATTCATAGCAATGCCTCTTTAACAGCTAATGAAGATATCTGTGATGATGCATATCCTGAGTTTGGGAGCGAAGATGATTATTATCGTCATGAGTATTATGCTGATTTTGAAGGGTATTATGACGATGATAATGACAGCGAATATGAAAGTGATGCTGCGTAAATGACACGCGCGGGCGCGGCGGGGGCGCCCTCCTTTAAACATCTCATTTAAAAATTTAAATCTCTATAAAGGAATTGTGCTCATGCAAAAGAAGTTTGCACTCACAAATGAAACGCGTGTAATTAATAATCATACCCTTTATCGCATTAAAGCATTAAAAGACTTTGCTGATGTTAAAGCAGGTACTTTAGGGGGCTTTATTGAAAAGGAAAATAACCTTTCTCATGATGGCAATTGCTGGGTTTATGATAATGCTTGTGTTGTAAAATCTGGTCGTGTTTATGAAAATGCAAGGGTATATGGCAATGCTGCCATTGGTGGTTTTGTTTATGGCAATGCGCATGTATATGATAAAACCCGCGTGTATTTTGGAGCTCATGTTTATGATAATGCGCATCTTTCTGATAAGGTGTGGGTTTATCAATATGCAAGGGTTTATGGGAATGCAAAATTATCAGGAAGTGCACGCATTTATAGCAAAGCTGAGGTTTATGATCATGCTGTTGTAAGTAGCTCTTCAAAAATTTATGGCAAGGTTTATGGCAATGCTAGCGTGGGTGGGTATGTTAAGGTCTATGGTTCTGTTTATGGGAATGCAAAAGTGACTGGTTATCACACCATTAGAGGTTTGGTACATGGCAATGCAAGGTTAAAAAGAGATGGTTATTCATATGTCAAACAAAACTTTTATTATGCATATGGAATTCCTGAAGATTGTGAAATTTATGAAAACGATACCGTTGTAAAGATTATTGAAAATAACGCTGCGTAAAGACGCGCGGGCGCGGCGGGGGCGCCCCTCTTTCAAATTTTCCCATTCCAAATTTTATCAAATGTTTATCACATTAAATTGTGAGGGTATCTCTATGTGCAAAAAATATGAATTAACCAGTGAAATCAAAAAAATCAAACATGCTCTTACTCGAAATATTATAAACCTTTATCGCATTAAAGCTTTAAAAGATTTTGATGATGTACAGGCGGGGTCTTTAGGCGGCTTTATTGAAAAGGAAGTTAACCTATCCCATGATGGTAATTGCTGGGTGTATGATGAGGCTTGTGTCTATGGTCATGCAAGAGTGTATGAAAATGCAAAAATACGCCATTTTTCTCAAGTCTGTGGTCAAGTTTATGGCAATGCTGAAGTCTATGGAAAAGCTTTTATCTCTCAATATGCTAAAGTTTATGACCATGCTTTTGTCTATAGCAATGCTCATGTTTATGGCAATGTTTATGGGTATGCTCATGTGAATGGTAGTGCCCGCATTCTTGCTGATGCTCATATTTATGATCATGCGCATGTTTCTTATGATGCTACGGTTTTTAGTTATGCACGCGTTTATGGCCATGCCAAGGTTTGTGGCTCTGCTTGCATTTATAGCCATGCAAAAATTTATAATTATGCTGTTATTAATGGTCGTGCTAAAATTTATGGCAAGGTTTATGGAAATGCTTGTGTGAGTGGCTCTTGTGAGATTTATGGCTCTGTTTATGGCAATGCTAAAATCTCATATTGTGCAACGATCTGGGGGCGTGTTTATGGCAATGCAAAAATCAATAAAAAAAGCAAAGTAAGGTTGGTTCCAAAAAATTGTGAGGTTTATGAAAGGGATAAGCTTGTCAATATAACTGATAAAACAGAATAAAAACAGGTATGGGGGGCGTGCATTCTTTATGGTTATAAACGCATATAAAATGCATTGCTATAAACATATCATAAAAGAGAGAGTAAAATAAAAAAAAAGCCGTGCCAAATGATATGACGCGGCTTTCAAATAGCGTTTTTTATTGATTAAAATGAATCATCCACAATGGAGTAATGAATGCATATATACAAAACGTATCATATTGCAAGCGCTCTATGAGAGATATGAAAACTTATCAAAAGGAATGTAAATGATGCGTATGATCTTTAATCACTCATTTGAATGAGAGAGCCTATAAAACGCTTGTTATGGCTATCAAACGTATCAAACAAATCAAAACGCTCGGTAGCTTTAATAATCCAATCAAAAGCAAATGCATATTAAGTGAATGTCTTGTAAAAACGTTCTTTTTACATTTACGAGCGTTAGGTTTCAAAAGCAGCTTTTCATAAGATAAATAAACAAACGCTTTTATAAAGTGTAAGGTTTTTAAGATTTTGCTCTGCTGTGAAATCTAGATCTTCATTTTTCATAAATGAAACGTTCTTAAGAGCAAATGATAACTAAGTTATAACTGTTATAAAAAAAAGTTTTAACGTTTCTTATAAAGATCTCATTTTATGTTTCAAACGTTTAAACGTGCATTTAAAGAGGTTCTCATAAGCGTATTTGTACTTTTCATTAAAACCTAATTTCTTTAAATATTAGCCGGTCCATTTTTGGAGGCATTATCTTAGAATAGAGCATTCTTTAAACATTACAGCTTTTGACTCAAAATTAAGTAAAAACCGATACCTTATGATGTTACAACGATTTTAAATTTTACTTGCTTATCTTGTCTAAATAGCTGCCCCCAAATTTGGAAAGAGCTCATTTGGTTTCGTATTTTTAAACTATAACTTTTAAAACGTTTTTAGTACCAAATCTAAAGTAGATAGTAATTCTACTGCCATGGCATTATTTGCCTCCATTTTTTTGTGGAAGCGAATAGTTCCATTCTTAAAGACTAGCCTGCAATCTATTCATTAAAAGGCTTTTCATTTCATAAGATATAGC
>NZ_JBHILQ010000052.1:0-3420 GCF_042193395.1 Bartonella sp. TT29SHDZB | reverse complement strand
GATGTTCAATCACGCGACGAGGAAGTTGAAAGACTAACACAAGAGCTTAAACAGCGTGATGAAGCAGTAAAAGCGCCGTCTCATAAGAATAAGAAGAGTAAGAAGAAGGGTAAGTGAGGAGATAGAGATGAATGCAGGATCGTATACTGGTTTAATAGTATCTATAGCTGTAAATATTCAATTAGCTATTCAACTTTATCTATTTTATAAAGAATTACAAATAGTTAAAAAGGAAATAATGAAGAAAAATGAAAAAATATGGAGGCAAGAAGAGGAAATCCAAAGATTATCTTATCCTAGCATGTTCTCTTCTTCAAAAGATAGAAAAAATTCTAGCCAAAACTTAGTTTGAACTACTCTTTCTGGGTGATTTGATGAAGTGTGTTCAATTATAAAGATTGGTACAGTTTCGATATTTGGTTTGAGGTGGCGAACTGTGAGAAAAAATACTCTTTCTTCATCTTCCTTTAGATTAAAATAATTGCATATATCTTGCGATTTTAAGTCTGCTGTAAAAGGATTTTTAAAACTCATATATTTCTCGTTTTCGAGGATTAAAGATAGCGGATATTTTCCTAGAAAAGCACCTTCAACAAATGCAAATGGACTTTCATCAGGCATACGAAAATTATTCATTTTTATTGAATGTTTTGTAGGATTTTTTATGATTACTTTTATGTCAATAAGGAAATCTTCACCCTTTTTATATGCGTGTGGTTTCTTCTCTATAACAACCTCTAGATTTGGTCCTAAGTCTCGTCTCTCTTTTTCCTCCCATAAGATGGATAGATGTTCTTTTGCTGTTTCAGATTGTTTTTGTAATTGTCTTAGTTGTTTATTGAAATTTATAAGATCTATTTTTCGATTTCTACAACCTAACCATATTCCAAAAAATGAGATGAAAGTTGGTACTATTAATGAAATAATATCAATCACATCTTTATCTATTTGCATACTTCTTACACCCTTCTTTCCTTCATTTTCGGAAAAAAACACTTCTATAAAACACATTTTGTATGGAGTGGCGCGATGAATAACACGATTCTTTGTTTTGATCTAGGTACCAAAACGGGGTGGGCGATACGTGGTGCAAGTGGTGACATGTTTAGTGGTACCGTGAATTTTCAATCGCGCCGTTTTGAAGGCGGTGGAATGCGTTACTTGCGCTTTAAGCAATGGCTATCAGAAATAAAGCAGACAGCAGGTCAAATTGACGTGGTGTATTTTGAAGAGGTGAGGCGTCATAAAGGTACAGATGCAGCGCATGTTTACGGTGGTTTGTTAGCAACGTTAACGGCGTGGTGTGAACAGCATCAGATACCGTATGAGGGGATACCAGTAAGTACGATTAAGAAAGCGACGACAGGCAAGGGGAATGCGTCGAAAGAAGAGATGATTAAGGCAATGTGTCTTAAAGGACACAAGCCATGTGATGATAATGAAGCAGATGCTTTAGCAATTTTATATTTAGTTAAAGAAAGGGAATTGGGGTATGTCCAGTAAATTACCATGGACGAGGCTTTTTGCAGACAGATGGCTTCTTACTCTTGGTTGTTTGTCGCCGACCGAGAAATGTATCTATGTCATGTTGCGACTTCTAATGCTCCATACTGGTGAACCTATTTTAAAGGACTTAACGGTATTAGCTTTTTGGGTTGGTTATCCAGTAGAAGAGTTTGAAGCAGCTTTGAATTCCTTGATTGAAGGTGGATTCATCATACGTTTAGACAATGGTGGGTTGTGGAATTCAGAAGTTGAAAAAGAACTCAATAACGTCACTGAAGAGCTAGATAATTTCACTTGCAATAATATGGAGGTAAGGCATGTCTAATGGTATGCCGTGGATAAGATTTCATTTGTATGATTGGATTAGTGGTACAGATGGGATGACATTGGAACAACGGGGCGTTTATATAACACTTCTTGTTCGCATGTACGATAAAAAAGCACCCATTAAAGAAGATTTTGAAACGCTTGCACGTGCTTGCAATTGCTCGCAGAAAAAATTTGCAACTATTGTCGAATACTTAATGAGGAATGATAAACTTGTTGAGATAGATGGTGGGTTGTGGAATACGCGCGTTGAAGAAGAGCTAAAAGATTTTGCTGATAAAAAAGATCATATATCACAAATTCGTAGTGAAGCTGGTAAAAAAGGTGCACAAGCAAAAAACAATACAAAACAACATGTTAATAATTTTGCTGAAGCAAACGACAAGCAAAATGATTTTTTTGCTGAAGCAAACGACAAGCAAAATGATTTTTTTGCTGAAGCAAAAGATAAGCAAAATCTAGCTATAAAGAACCAGAATAAGAATAATATATATAAAAAAAATAAAACTATCGTTTTATCAAAAAAAGAAACTGAATTTGAAGATTTAGAAACAACGGATTTGATTGAAGAGCCAATCGAGGTTGATGCGATTGAAAGCGAACCAAATCAAATCGCAACATCATCAGACAATCAACCTCCCATTCACGAGCAAGAAAACGTTCCTAAGAAAGCCAAGCGGGTTAAAACCGATAGAGGCTGTCGATTGCCTACGGATTTTGAGCCCGATTACGATTTTGCGATTAGAGAGGGCTTGCCTCCAGAGCGTGTAAAAGTCGAAATCGCAAAATTTAGAGATTATTGGAATGCCAAGGCAGGTAAGGACGCATGCAAAACGGATTGGCAAGCAACATGGCGCAACTGGGTACGCAAGGCAGTTGAAGATTTACAAAAAGGAAAAAACTATGGAAAGCCAAGCACTGAAACAACAGAACAGCAGCGTGGATGGAGTTATCGCGTTGCACAGCACATGTCCAATATCAAAAATTCAGATAGTGTGTACAAATTTTTATTCGAGGATGACAACCGAACCACCATTCCATTGGAAGACAGGGCAAAAACCATTGATTGCAGAAGCGGAGAGAATTACTTCATTAGTTCATGATGCGTTGCAAAAGCTTGAAAAGAAAGCGACTGAAGAAGAAATTCAAACAACGTATCTTGTCCTTTCAAATGGACTTAAGAGCCCCATGGGATCAGATGAGAAAGCGACAGCGCTTGCGTATCTTTACGCTCTTGAAGGTGTGAGTAGCTGGGTATTGCAAACAGCAACAAAGGACGTTTTGAAAGGCAAAGCAGAGGGATTAAATCCAACATTTATGCCGTCAACAGCAGATTTTTATCGTTATTGCGAAAAACTTGAAAGCAATATTCGTTATCAAGCCAATCGGATTCTTAAGAACCTTGAAAAGCCAGAGAACAAGGCAACTAATCAAGAGCCACCGGTATCATCAGAGTACATTAAAAAGCTTCAAAGAGAGCTTGAAAAGGTTTTAAAGGGCATTGAAGAATAAACAGCAAAGTAGTGAAATTTGCTGATGATTTTGAGAATAGAGATGCGTTTAAATTGACAGAAAGGCACCGTACAG
>NZ_JBHILQ010000051.1:0-3461 GCF_042193395.1 Bartonella sp. TT29SHDZB | reverse complement strand
CACGTGTTCAAAAGTATAGCTACAATATACGTATAGTCTGGCATTTAGCTTGTTTAGCATTGACAGGTCAAATTGATATCCTGAAATCCTATCAAAATGCCGTAAAAGCAGGTACGATTTCTGGACATTTAGAAGACCGTGAAGTGGAGAAGTATGTTAATCACGCCGTTCAATTTGCTGAAGAGCATCTGAAAATCTTTAATGAGCGAAAAGCCATAGATGATCGTCTTAGTTTGCAAGATTTGTCTTTTCTTAATACAGTTTCTGAAGACTTAAAAAGGATGGGGTGGACAGTTTATCGCGATAAGAACTATGATCGCAATGCTTATTTTGTAAGTAAAGACCGTATCATCAATATAATGTACAGTCTTCAAAGTGATGAAGAAGAGCCGATTGTTGTATTTAAGGCTTCGCTTTCAACACTTGGCTTTTCTACTGCTCATAGAGAGATGTTTCCTAGATTGCCCCAATATATAGCTCTCAAAGAGGCAGAAGAATTTTATACAGTTTCTAGTACTGAATTGGATGAAGGCAAGCTAAAGGAGATTTGTACAGATATACTTGAGTGGGCTGATCGGCAAAATGTCAATCAAATCATCTATGATTATGCCGCTTTGCCAACAAACAGTGAAGCTCACCTTGTGGCACGTCACTTTATAGCACTCATTCTGATTGGTGATATTGAAAAGCTCAAATTTTATAAGGAAAGTTTCAGGGCAAAGAACCATCTAGGCTTTGTGGAAGGTATCACGAAATATACGATTGACAACTCTCTTACTCTTGCACGGGGTTATCGAGCAGGTTTTCCGAAAAATGCACCGATTTTAAGCTTGGATGCGCAAACAGCATCTGTTGCTTCTAAAACAACTTCTGTTGAAGTGGCAGAAGAAGTAAATGAAGCGGATGACACTGATGATCGTCTCACCATGGAAAGTGCTCATGCACTTTTGAAAAGCTTAGGCTGGTCAACCGAGAAAATCAATGAGAATGACCATATGGCAAGCTATCAATTGGCTGATCGTGAAGTAGACATTCTTTATAACGACGAAATTGCCAAAGACTACCCGCAATTTGATAGCGCCTTTATGATTAGCACGGGCATTCTTTCCACCGCTTGTAAATTCATTGATCCTACCCACACGGAAGATATTCCAGATATACAGCTTAATTTTGAAGCCAAGGGATTAGAAATCTTTGAACCAGAAGTTACTGCGGATCGCTTAAAGCAAGCACTTGATGATGCGCTAGAATGGTCAGTCAAAGACATTGACCTTTCTAAAAGACTTCGCTCTGATTATGGCGCTGCTCCTTGGGAAAAAAGCACCACGTTTAAAGCAAATGATACGGATTATGCTTTACTTCATCTTGGCGCTCTTGCTTTATTGGGTGATGTTGAAGCCTTGCAATCTTATCAGAAAAGCTTTACGGCAGGTGATCACCTAGGCTTTGACGAGAGCATCAACAAAACCCACCTTGAACGTGCATTAGCTTTAGCCAAAGAAGTAGCAAAGGTGAAGCAAGTGAGCTACGCTTTGATTGAATGGGTAGCAAAAGATTTTGATAGTCACTTAGAGCTTTCTAGCGAGGAATAACCTCCTTCTTGGAAGGAGAGTTTGTTAAGTCTATTTAGAACAAAGAATACATTGATTATTTTGAAAAAATCGAGGGGCTTATGAATCATGAAATGGATAAAGAAAAAAATTATGGGAGCAGCTGAACCTGTGGAATTTAAAGGTAAAAAAGTTTATCAGGGAGATGAGCTGTTTGAGCCTGAAACAGTTTCTTCTTGGAAAGAAAAAGGACAGATAGTAACAGGTACAAATGTGGAAAGAATGGTATCAGGAAGAGCTCCTATTGGAGTCGATTGTAGGCCTATTATGTTATATCCTATGACACAAGAAGGTCCTATGGCTGAGGTTCTCTACTCATTTTATCAAGACAAGAGTTTTGTTGCGCCTATGAAGCCAAAGGAAAATTTTATCAGAAAAGTTATTTGTTGGATTTCAAAAAAAGACTCCTCAGCAAGAAAAAAGAAAAAGTAATTATTGCAAATATTGGAGTAATGACACTAAAAGGCGCTCTCTAAGCTTTAATGATCATCCCCTTTAATTATATCATATATTGTAAATGCGAGATGATTGCACAGAGACAAATGAGAAAAGAGCTCCTTCAAGAAAACATCCTTTATATTCTATCAATGTAATCCAAATTCCATTGGCTATAGTAGAGAATATTGATCAGTAGAAACACTCATTATGAGTAAAAACACACTGTGACTTATGGAGAAAAATTTATGAAAAGTTATACTTTATCGGATGTTGCACAATATATTGATATGCATAGTCATGCTATTAATTTTGGTACTAAAGATAATGCCCCTGATGATGTACGGATTAAAACAGCTGAGAACACTCTCGATTTACAATTTACCTCTTCCTATAAGGGTTTTTTAAAAAATTATGGAGGCGGAGAAGTTGGAGGTGAAGAAATATTCAGTATTTATGAAATCTGTGCAGGTATTCCTGCTGGTGATATTGTTTACCGAAATTTGCTTGATAGAAGAGATGGCTTTACGGACCCCAAACAACTTGTTATCTGCACAACTGATTTTGGTGAAACCTTTTATTTTGATTATACGCAGTTTCGGGATGGTGAATGCCCACTCTATCTCAAGTATACATCTGAAGATTCCGAATATTACGCAAGTAATTTTTATGAATTTCTCTGTAAAAGAATTAAAGAGTATGCAGGGGGAAATTCATGAAAACCTATACCTTAGATGATGTTATACAACTAGTTGATAATAGGATAATTGCGATTTATTGCCTGTTATGAAAACATCTCAATAGAAACTGACAATTATAGAGATGAGAAAAATACCTTTTAATAGACCTATGTCAGTGTTGTCAGTTCTTTTTAGCCCCTATGGCATTTTTTTAAATGAGAAAAAATTAAAAACATAATATTTCAATAGGTTAATGTTTTTAAGACATAATTCATATCAAGAGTACAATCTTTAAAGATAACCAATGATGTGAATTGATTAAAACTTGTCAGTTATGTGTCAGTAAATTGAACTGACAAACTAGATTATTTTAGTGAGTGATTAAAATGTGCTTTATGAAAAGCATATGCTCTTTTAAAGCCTTCAAAAGATAGTTTGTAACTCATAAGAAGTGCTATCAAGACCATTATGGTTATGAGTTTTGAAGATTTTGAGTATTTTGAGGGTTTGAGAAACCTTCAAAACCTATAAGTAATATAAGAAAATGAATATATATAACTCTCTTTAAACAAAGCTTTTGAAAAGCATAAAGCTATCATTTTAGATTACGGTATAACCTCTTAAAGGCAATTCAAAAGAAGCCTATTCACTTTAAGATGGGATTTCTTAAAAGTCTTAAAGCAATTCAAAGTAGAGTATTTAAAAGTGTAAGTTTCTTCTTTTTAGAATAACGCAT
>NZ_JBHILQ010000050.1:0-3684 GCF_042193395.1 Bartonella sp. TT29SHDZB | reverse complement strand
GCTTTAACTCCTTGCTGCTTTGCGATAAGTTTCAAGCGTATCGCCAAATTGATAAGTCATTTTCTTTTGGATATCTTGCGCCAAACGGTCAAAATAAGCGCTATTGCGCCGGCTACCAAAGCTTAAATCTTCTAGAGGTGGTACTTCTTCTGCATCAAATTCCACCCGCAATTTCCCCAGTTGTAAATTGCTGTTGGAATTTAAATCACGATCAAACCAAACCCGCCCACCAAGCAGTGCACCACGCGCAATCATATCATCAAGAAAGCTGGTCAAAGAGCGGGTAATGGCAATAACATGTTGACCAGTCAGATTCTCATCATTGGCCCAAGGGCGGAAATTGTTGATGATGGTTTTTTCCAAAGCTGCACGGGTGCGCACCACATTGACAAAACGCCAAAGCGGATCACTGGAGGTGGTATGATTTCCCCATAAAATGCGCCCATTGGCAGCCATTTGCCCATGCGCATTTTGGCTAAGCCGTGCTGGAATAAAGGTCGCAATATCGGCTTGGTTAAGGCGATTAGCCTCATGATCGATTTCGCCATCAAAATAGCTAATGGGGCGTGCTGTCCCTAAAATGCCATGCACATCTTGGTTGGAAGGAGACCAAAAAACACCGCCCTTTTGCTTGTCCCGTTTGATAAACATGGCGGCAGCAAAAGGACTTGCCGGTTTAACACTAACACCCCCCTCACGATTTGCCACCCGTACAAAGGGGTCAATCAAATAACAAAAGCGTGAGGAAAAATCTGCACGATAGGCAAGACTTTCTTGCGTGTTTTTACCACCCGTATCAAAAACCGCAATCGCTTGTAGCTTTTCTGCCACTTGTTCCAAGGCGTCTGCCACGGGGTTTTTGCCATTATCAAGGCGCCCTGCACTATAAGCCGGTGCCAGTAAAATCCCAGGCTCCACCCCCAAATGCCCCCGCGTATGCGCTAAGGCATGCACACCGGTCAAGTGAGTATTGGATCCCACCATTTCGGTTTGTGTCTCAGCAATGGTTGACTTTTCTTCCACCCGCACAAGAATAATTTGTGCCTCAATCCCCTGTGCGCACACGGCGTTAATCACGTCAAGAGCTGTGCCTCTTGTTCCAAGCTTTTGGATTTTTTCTGTCTCATGTGTAAAAACTAACACAGGCTCGTTGAGGGGAAAAACTTGGTTGTCAGCATCAGGGGCTGTAACAACCGCACCAATAGCGGTCTGATCAAATGTTGCTAAAGGACGGGAATCCTCACCAGCCTCTACAATGCGTATCCCATGATTAAATTCTGTTGCCATCTTGCTCTCCAAATCAATGAAGAGACTATAACAACCATCATCATGCTCCATAAGACTGACACTGTCAGTCAAAAAGCTCTTTAAAGGGCTTTGAAAGAGCAATAAAAGGACTTAAAAATATATAAACCTGCTTATAGAACAGCTATCCATTTGACTTCTGTCATATCTTGGTTACTTGTGCATCCATTTATTCTTTCCATAATCTTATAAGAACAGCGCCATCAGCTCCAGCGCCGCTTGGAGAGGAATCTCCATGAGAGCCAGCACCACCACCACCAAAACCACGCCCTGCTTTTCCCGAACTATAGGAACCTTCGCCGACTCCTCCAGAGCCACCACGTGATGTATCACCTCCAGCATCGCCTCCATTACCGCTTGTTTTACTCGTAATTCCATTCGTTCCAGCATAACCATTTCCGCCTTTGGCAATTCCTGGATGTTCATCCGTTGCTAAACCAAAGTTTCCACCTGTTCCTCCAGCACCGCCATCGCCTGAATAGTAGGTAGTCGTACCACCACCAAATCCCGTGTGAGATTGATAGGCAGAAGCACCCCCACCACCATGTCCTCCTGTCGCCGTAATAAAATTCTTTCCAACAGCTGTTGTTCCTCCAGAATTTCCTGTCGCACTGCGTGATGCAACAGAAGCGCCTCCTTTACCAATCAAAATATCTTGATGACCGTTTAAACTGGCTTTATAGCCATACCAGACTGAACAACCGCCACCGCCGCCACCTCCTCCTAATCTTGGCGTATCCGCTCCGCCACCACTACCGCCACCGCCCCATGCTTGGATCTCAACTTTAGTTTTATCCGTTACCCAATCAGGCCATTGAATTTTCCCATCCTGTGTATAGAGCAATTCAGCATCAGCAAGCGCAGACCAATTAATGAGTTTATCAACTAAGCCTTGTTTAATTTTTTTAATTTCTTGCTTGAGAATATCTATGTCTGATTTCGTATAAACAAGATCTCCATCGACCCTCAAAGGTCCTTTCAAGGTGCTTCCGTTTGTGTTTAAATTGGTAACCACTTCACCATTATGGATAAGGTTAAACGACGAATTACCCAACAGTTCTAAGCCACCACTCATAGTGACTTTGCTGGTAAATTTATTATAATTTTGCCATTCATTTGGGCTGGCTAAGCGACCATAGCTTGAGAGATCTTCATTGATCTTGGCTCTAAAATCATCAAGCCCCACGATATCTTCGGTTTTATGTTGATGTGCGCCTAACAGTGAGACAGCACTCCCAAAGGTGAAGTTATTGTTGCTTGATTTATAGAGAACATAATTGTTGGCAGCATCGTGTGCACCCTCGATATCGCTTAAATCAGCAAAAGTGAAAGTTTTATCCGCTGCCATTTTGCCATTGAGAGCGCTTTCTAGATTTGTGATTTCGCTTATGGTATGCGTGTGTTTTGAAGGCGCTTTTTCGTTTACCTTTTCCTCAACAGCCAAAAGAGCTTGATCAATTTTGGTCAAGTTTTCCCGCAAGATTGGGAATTCAGAACTGATAAAGCGACCTTCTTTAGGCAATTCCATGTCGAGTTTTTTGGTTTTTGTCATCTCTCATTTTCCCATTATAATATGCCAGCGCCAAAATCACTCACCATGGACCGTGCCGCCGGTCCACCGGTAAGCGTGAGTTTCAAGCGCGCTTGTTTGGCGCCTTTATCACTGCTGGTAAATTTTCGTTCTGTCCAAAGCGGTTCAGCGAGTTGTTCTGTTTCCTCTAATTTCAAAGGGGTGAAAGCACCATCATCCAGCTGCATCTCGAGTGAAAAGGTTGCACCACCTGGTAAAAAGGTTTTGATATAGCTGGTCAATCTTGCTTTTTCCCCAAAGGCAAAAGCACGCGTGACATAGGTCGCTTCCTTATGGATCTTTCCCGCAATCAATTGAACAGGAGCAAACAAGACGGGTGAGAGCTTTTCGGTGCCTTTGAGAATAGCGCGAAGCTTTACCTTTTCACTGATATATTCAGTAAGGCTTAGCAATTGAAAGGGAAGAAGTTGATAAATTGTGCCATTGTTTCGTTCAATTTCAAAGATGACAGAACAATCGCTTGAAGGCAATTCAATGGCTGCGCGTACTTGCAAATCAGAGCAGTCCACAAGGTCAAAAGTGCCAAGATCAATGGTTTTTTCTGTTTGTGTGTAGCGTGCCGCCAGCACCCTAAAAGCTAAAGCCTCATCTTGATGAGCGGTCCAGCTCCTAGCATTGACAGAAGAAAAGCGTGGACCGGTCACGTAAGGGTGGCTCGAGACGTATCTCTGGTGTTCTGCATCAAAATCCCCAAGCTTTGCTAGTGAGACAGAATGATCAGCATCATCTGTCTTGATAACGAAAGCCGTTAAGCGGTCATCCATCACAAGGAGTGGTACATCATAGCG
>NZ_JBHILQ010000005.1:0-123218 GCF_042193395.1 Bartonella sp. TT29SHDZB | reverse complement strand
TAAAGAGCAGATGAAGATAGTTCTTGAAGATGCCAATAAGTATACGGATGAGAAAGTTAGTAGTCTTGTCAATGATGGTGTTAACGAGTCGAAATCCTATACAGATATGAAGTTTGAGACGTTGAATTATGCTATTCAGGATGTTCGGAAAGAAGCAAGACAAGCTGCTGCTATTGGTCTAGCGGTGTCCAACTTACGTTACTATGATATACCAGGATCTTTAAGTGTTTCATTTGGGAGTGGTTTATGGCGCAGTCAATCTGCACTTGCTATTGGTGCTGGTTATACATCTGAAGATGGAAATATTCGCTCGAATGTATCTGTGACAAGTGCTGGAGGTCATTGGGGAATAGGCGCTGGAATTACTCTGAGGTTGAGATGATAATAGAAAAAATGGCTGTTATTGTAAAAACGAGAAGTATGTTAGTAAAGGTTCTGTTTGCTCTTGCCTTAATAGGCAAGGGCGAAAGCTTTGCTAATGAGAACAATAATATTTATACAGTGCATCCACCGCACTTATCGATACCTAAGGGAGAGCCTGGCGAAACACGTCGAATTATTATGCAGTTTTATGATTGGACTTTGATTTGTGACGAAAAACAAAAGCTTAAACATAAGCAAGGTATATGTAATGTGACACAGACTGTTCATGATCAAGAAGGAAATACCATTTTTAGTTGGTCTCTTGTTTCTACGACAAGTGGTCAAGCAGTGATGCTTTTTCGAACATTGCCAAATTCTGATATAAATGTTCCGATTCAAATGTTTGTAAAAGGTGTTAAAAAACCTATTCTTATTAATTATACGCAATGTAATGAAACGGTTTGTTTGGCACAATCACCTGTAGGGCCGGTTTTGACTAAACAAATAGAGCAGAACAATAAGGTACGTATTTCCTATAAAACTAAAGAAGGTAAGGTATTTTCTTTTACTGTACCCTTTAAAGGGTTAAATGCGGCACTTAATTCTTTCCGTCCTTAGAATCCATCGAGTATTTTTAACAAGAGTCATTTTTCCATAAATTGTTGTATTGTATTTCTGAGTGTAAATTATAAGGTCAAATAAGTAAGAAGTTTTATATAATATGATATCGAGGTGATTTGTTGGAAAGAGTGAGAGTTTTATGAATATAAAGTCACAGTAAGTTTTTTATATATAATAGAAAATCAAGTTAGTGTTTTCCATAATGCTTAAAGAATGATTTCATTAGTTATTAAAAGTAAAAAAGATTAGAAATACTCGATTTCTTCCTTACAATAATGAGTAGACTAAATTCTTTTTTAAAGCTTCAAATGGATTTTTAGAGCGGTCTGATAAGTATTAATATTTTTAGATAAATTTATAATTCTATAGATTTTTTTAACGATAGTTTTCATTGGTATTTACAAAATAACAGCTATTGTAATTGCATTTCGTAGTAT
The DNA here is from genome assembly GCF_042193395.1 of Bartonella sp. TT29SHDZB. NCBI lineage: Bacteria > Pseudomonadati > Pseudomonadota > Alphaproteobacteria > Hyphomicrobiales > Bartonellaceae > Bartonella > Bartonella sp. TT29SHDZB. The sequence continues at coordinate 121,797 of NZ_JBHILQ010000005.1, read as the reverse complement.
TATGGGACTTTTATTCCAGCATAATCAAAGCCATTTCATTGCGTATAACAAACGAGGCTTGTGTGTGGATAACGAGATTAAAAAATTTTTTTTCTTATAAAGCATAAGAATGTATAAGTTGTTGTAACCTTAAGAGTCAGCAAATAGTATGATAGTGTAGGTTTGTTACAATAGAGGTGTGCTCCGTGTAAATGGTATAAAGAAAAGAGCATAATTTATAAAAAATAATGTGAACGTAAACGATAAATTTATAGTTTTAAGTTCATAAAGAGAAGCATGATTTCACGGAAACGACCGAAAGATTATACAAAAATCTGAATGATGCTAGTGTAGAAAATTTTAATGATAGGAAAAGAAAGAATGGTTTCTTGTATATATCATTTGATGCTGCATTATTGCTTTATTTAGGAATGAGCAGAAGAGTTTTCGCGTTTATTTATTGGGGGGAACGCTCAAGGGATAAGGGAAATGGCTCCGTTAAATTATGGTTCAAAAGAGTTAAAGCGAGGAGAAATATACGGTACCAAAGCAGATCAGTTGTATGATCAGTGCGGTAGTAATACAAATAATCGTTCTGCATTGTCACGAACAGAGGCATACTCTGTCCTTGTTGATATAAAGAGACAACAGAGAAAAAAACATTATGAACAGAAACAGGTTTTTGTTCAATCTGAGACAGTTTTAGAGTTTCATAATCAGATAATGATAGGTGCTCAAAAAACAAAAAAACTCAAAGCACCTTTTCTTCGACGGTTCCCTCCAGTAAAATCTCCACCTCTTTATGCGGCACTTGATCTTGGAACAAATAATTGTCGTCTTCTTATCGCATCTCCCAGTAAACCTGGATATTTTCGTGTTGTTGATGCTTTTTCTCGTATTGTACGATTGGGAGAAGGTTTAATAAATAACGGTTTTCTTAATACACAAGCTATGGATCGTGCGATTGAAGCATTAAAGATTTGTCATTTAAAGCTAAAACAAAGGCATATTAAGCGTTATCGCTTGATTGCAACGGAAGCTTGTCGTTCTGCAGAAAATGGTAGACATTTTATTCAGCGTGTTTTGGAGGAGACAGGTCTTGAATTGGAAATTGTTGATCGGCAAACAGAAGCGCGTTTTGCTGTTACAGGGTGTAGTACACTTGTTGAACCAAATACTGACGCTATTGTGCTTTTTGATATTGGAGGAGGATCATCAGAAATTGTGCTACTTGATGTTTCTCAAAAGCGTTCTTTTCGTTTAGCTAGACAAATTATCGCTTGGACTTCTCTTCCTGTTGGTGTTGTTACGCTCGCTGAACGTTTTGGAGGGAATGATATTAGCTTAGACGACTTTGAAAAAATGAAAAGCTATGTGCGAGGGTTATTAAATAATTTTTCAGATCGTCATAAATTAGGAAAGTTAGCACAAGGTTCAAAGTTTCATCTTTTGGGAACCTCCGGTACGGTTACGACTTTAGCAGGAATGTATCTTAATTTAGAGCGTTATGATAGGAAAAAAGTGGATGGCATTTGGATGAATGATGCAGACATTACACTTATGACACAACGCCTATTATCATGGGATATAGAAAAACGTGTCATAAATCCTTTTATTGGACGCGAGAGAGCAGATTTAGTTTTAGCTGGTTGTGCAATTTTAGATGTTATTAGGGAAGTTTGGCCCAGTCAGCGTTTAAGAGTTGCTGATCGTGGATTAAGGGAAGGAATTTTGATAGAGCTGATGTTACGCGATGGGGTATGGTGTCATCGTAGAAAGAGCAGAGATTTCAAGCGTTAGAGAATTAAATATGGAGACAATGAATAACGATGAAAAAAACAACAAAAACACCGCGAGGTGGCTATGGAGGTTCAGGGTCACATGAATTATATCAGCGCGTAAAAAAGAAAGCAGGAACCATTAAAGCTTCATCACGACGATGGTTAGAGAGGCATCTGAATGATCCTTATGTCCATCAATCAAAAGTAGATGGTTATCGTTCGCGTGCGGCTTATAAACTCATTGAAATTAATGAGCGCTATAGGTTTTTGAAAAAAGGCCAAAAGGTTATTGATTTAGGAGCGGCACCTGGGGGTTGGTGTCAGGTGGCTGAGTGTATAGTAGGGTCAAGTGATGAAGATCCTAGCGTTGTTGGTATTGATTATTTACATGTTGATCCATTGCCTAGAGTTGCCATGTTGGAAATGGATTTTTTGCATACAGATGCACCGCAGAAATTAATTGAGACTTTAGGAACAAAACCAGATGTGGTTCTTTCTGATATGGCAGCGCCAACAACAGGTCATCGTCAGACGGATCATTTAAGAACGATTTATTTATGTGAAGTTGCGGCTGATTTTGCTCTTTCGGTTTTAAGACCTGGGGGGCATTTTTTAGCAAAGGCTTTTCAAGGAGGAGCAGAAAACACTCTTCTCACGATACTAAAACAGCATTTTAAAAAAGTCTATCATGTTAAACCACCCGCAAGCCGATCAGAATCAGTAGAACTTTATCTTTTAGCACTTGAATTTAAAGGAAAAACAAACATTCAAGAATAGCGCCTTCTTTTAAGAAGATTTAACTTTACTTAACCTATTTAAATGTGATGATTTTTTCTCAAGGAGTTATCGGCGATAGTGACAGTTTTTCTGTTATCAATGATGAAAAACTGGTAAAACTAATGTATTGCCTATAGAGGTAGAGAGATTGATTCCTCAGTGAGTGTTTCCAATGAAATTTCTTGATCAAGCTAAAGTTTATATTCGTTCTGGTAATGGAGGTTCTGGAGCAGTATCATTTCGTCGTGAAAAATTCATAGAATTTGGGGGGCCAGATGGAGGGAATGGAGGACGGGGTGGTGATGTCTGGGCTCTTGTTGTTGATGGGCTTAACACACTGATTGATTATCGCTACCAACAGCATTTTAAAGCAAAAACAGGAGGCCATGGCAAGGGGCGTAATATGACAGGTGAGAAGGGTGATGATGTCATCCTTAAAGTTCCGGTTGGGACGCAAATTTTTGAAGAAGATAATACAACGTTAATATGTGATTTAACGGAAGTGGGACAGCGCTATCGCCTTGCAAAAGGGGGGAATGGCGGTTTTGGCAATCTTCACTTTACAACATCGACAAATCGGGCACCGCGTCGTGCAAATCCAGGTTTGTCTGGAGAAGAGCGTGCAATATGGCTTCGTTTGAAGTTAATTGCTGATGCCGGGCTTGTTGGTTTACCCAATGCCGGAAAATCAACTTTTTTAGCTTCTGTAACGGCGGCAAAGCCAAAAGTTGCAGATTATCCTTTTACCACTCTACATCCTCACCTTGGTGTTGTACGAATTGATGGTCGTGAATTTGTTTTGGCTGATATTCCGGGATTGATTGAAGGAGCGCATGAAGGTGTAGGAATTGGAGACCGTTTTTTAGGACATGTGGAACGTTGTCGTGTGCTCCTTCATTTGATTTCTGCTCAAGAAGAAGATGTAGCAAAAGCATATCAAATTGTGCGTCATGAACTTGAGGCATATGGAAATAATCTAAGTGATAAAACTGAAATTGTTGCTTTAAGCCAGATAGATACTCTGACAATTGAAGAACGTGAAGCTAAACAGGAAGCTTTGCAAAGAGCAGCGGATCAACCAGTTATGATGTTTTCTGCGGTTAGTCGCGAAGGTTTAGAAAATGTGCTGCGTGCTGGTGCACATATTATTGAAATATCACGCAAAGAGGAGAACGGTGGGGATAGCAGGATTGATTGAGATGGTTGTTGGATTGCAAAAACTTACACACTATAAACGTATTGTGGTCAAGATTGGATCTGCCCTTTTGGTTGATCCTCAGGCAGGTTTACGGGTTGAATGGCTTAAAAGCTTGATCAGTGATGTTGTTGAATTGCACAAAGGAGGCGTAGAGATATTGTTGGTGTCTTCAGGTGCTATTGCTTTAGGAAGGACATTGCTACAGCTTCCTAAGGGGGCTTTGAAATTGGAAGAAAGCCAGGCATGTGCTGCTTTGGGGCAAATTGAGTTAGCAAAAACCTATGGTGATGCGCTTGCTCAACATGGGCTCAAAACAGGCCAAATTTTGCTCACTTTATTTGATACGGAGGAGCGAAGGCGTTATCTCAATGCACGTGCAACGATTGAGACGCTTTTATGTTTGGGAGCTGTGCCTGTTATTAATGAGAATGATACTGTTGCAACAACTGAAATTCGTTATGGTGATAATGATCGTTTAGCTGCGCGTGTGGCAACAATGGTGAGGGCAGATCTTTTAATACTTTTATCTGATATTGATGGTCTTTATACAAAGTCTCCCCATAGTGATCCTACGGCTGAATTTATACCTTTTGTTGCATCCATTACGCATGATATCGAAAAAATGGCAGATGTTGCTGCTTCAGAGTTTTCACGGGGAGGAATGAAGACTAAGCTTGATGCCGGAAAAATAGCTAATGCTGCTGGAACGGCGATGATTATCACCTCAGGCAAGCGTATGAATCCCCTTGCTGCAATTGACAAAGGTGAACGCAAGAGTTTTTTTGCGGCAAGTAAGAAATCTGTCAATGCTTGGAAAACATGGATTTCTGGTCATTTAGATCCATCTGGTGTTTTGACGATTGATCAAGGAGCCATTAGGGCTCTTGAAACAGGAAAATCGTTATTAGCAGCAGGGGTTATTGGCGTTGAGGGAAATTTCCAACGTGGGGATACGGTTGCAATTGTTGGTACAGATGGAGTTGAGATTGCGCGTGGACTTGTAAGCTATGACAAAGATGAGGCTGTACGCATTATAGGACATAAAAGTGAAGAAATTGAAGCTATTCTTGGGTATGAGGCGCGTTCTGCTATGGTGCATCGTAATGATATGATTGTACGTTGCTTGATCAATTCTGTTTAAAAAAGTTACTTTTGTTTTTATTGTTTTCGCAGAGTGGATAATACGATGACTTTAGAAGAACAAATGAGGAATATGGGGCAGAAAGCACGCCATGCCGCTGCAGTGTTGGCCGTTACTTCTTCTGAGCAAAAGAACAATGCATTGGAAATGATCGCTTTAAGTCTAGAGGCTCAGTCAGATAAAATTTTACGAGCGAATTGTCAAGATTTAGAGAAGGCTGCTCAGAATAATTTGAAAGCTGCAATGATTGATCGGCTAAAATTAGATGATTTGCGTTTAGGTGCAATGATAGACAGTGTTCGTCAAGTTGCTCGTTTGTCTGATCCTGTTGGGCAGGTCATGAGTGCGTGGACACGCCCTAATGGGCTTCATATAAGTCGTGTAAGGACACCTCTTGGTGTGATTGGCATTATTTATGAAAGTCGTCCAAATGTTACAGTTGATGCGAGTTCTTTGTGCTTAAAAGCAGGCAATGCTGCGATTTTGCGCGGTGGTTCGGATAGTTTTCATTCTTCACATGCTCTTCATTGTGCGTTGGTACAAGGTTTAGAGTGCTCTGGTTTACCCAAAGATGCTATCCAAATGGTTGGAACGACAGATCGTGCTGCCGTTGGGGAAATGCTCAAAGGATTGGATGGAGCGATTGATGTTATTGTGCCACGTGGTGGAAAGAGCCTTGTTGCGCGCGTTCAGTCTGATGCACGTGTTCCAATTTTTGCCCATTTAGAGGGACTTTGTCATATTTATATTGATAAATCGGCAGATTTGGATATGGCGCGTAATATTGTTTTAAATGCGAAGTTGCGTCGGACAGGGATATGCGGTGCTGTTGAGACGGTTCTCATTGACAACGAGGCATTAAAAAAGTTTCTTCCTGTTTTAACTGCTTTACAGGAGAAGGGATGTGAAATTCGTGCCACAGAAGATATTGTTTTTCTTATGCCAGATGTCAAATTAGCTTCTGAAGAAGATTGGTCGCATGAATATCTTGATGCTATTCTTTCTGTTAAAACGGTTGAGGGGGTTGAGGGAGCCATTGCTCATATCAAGCGTTATTCATCAGGACATACGGAATCGATTATTGCTGAGGATTTGGAAGTGGTGAAGGATTTTTTTAATCATTTAGATTCAGCTATTTTATTACACAATGCATCTACACAATTTGCTGATGGAGGTGAATTTGGTTTTGGAATGGAAATTGGTATCGCAACAGGAAAAATGCATGCACGTGGTCCCATAGGTGTTGAACAGCTAACATCATTTCAATATCACGTTAAAGGAAATGGTCAGGTTAGAGCTTGAAAAATCCATTTTTTCTATGGAAAAATCGTATGCCACATGTTGAAAGATCTAATGTTGTAGGTCTTTTTGGTGGTTCTTTTAATCCGCCGCATGCGGGGCATCTTCTCGTTGCAAAAATTGCCATTCGGCGTTTGCATCTTGATCAGTTATGGTGGATGGTTAGTCCTGGGAATCCTTTAAAGGATTGTACACAGTTACTCCCTTTAGAGGAGAGAATGCGATTAAGTTTTAAACTTATTGACCATCCAAAAATTCGCTTAACAGGTTTTGAACAGGCTATAGGGAGCAAAGTATCTGTAGATACGATTTTTCATATTCTTACCCATTGCAGTGGTGTAAATTTTGTATGGATTATGGGGGCAGATAGTTTTACGACGATACATCATTGGTATCGATGGCATGATATTGTTTCTATGCTTCCTATTGCGATTATTGATCGTCCTTTAGGCAATCGGTCGGCACTTTCTTCTCCTATGGCGCACATTTATAGCCAGTTTCGTTTGGACGAGAGAGAAAGTGAGCGATTACCTTTTATAAAACCACCAGTTTGGACTTATTTGCATGGACCTTTATCTTTTCAATCTTCAACAAAGCTTCGTTTGAAGAAGAATAATTTTTCTTGAACAATTTATAAGATTCTGCTTCTCTTTAGAGAAAACTTTTTACATTCTACAACAATAAGAAAGGAATATTGATCTGAAAAAAGTTGTAAAAAACCACTCTTACGATATTATGCCCTTAACAGAAAAAGAAGTTTTTTCTGTTAAGGGGAGTCTTGAAGTTATTCTCAAGAGTTTGGAAGATACAAAAGCAGAAGATATTGTTGCTATTGATATTCAAGAGAAGACATCTTTAGCTGATTATATGATCATAGCTTCAGCACATTCGCAGCGTCATGTATCTTCTGTTGCTGATCATTTATTACGTACTTGGAAAGATAGTGGGCAGGGGCTTGCGCGTGTAGAAGGGCTTGCTGGAGGTGACTGGGTATTGATTGATACAGGTGATATTATCATTCATCTTTTTCGTCCAGAAATTCGTCTTTTTTATAATTTAGAAAAGATATGGATGACTCCGGATTTAAACAATACAAAATCGGTTCTTTTCGGAGATCATTAAAATGCAAATTTCTATTTTTGCGGTTGGTCGTATGAAAAGTGGGGCGGAGCAAAAATTGGTTCAGCATTATTTGGATCGTTTTTCTAAAATTTCTGGAGATGTAGGCTTTCATTTAAAAAAGTTACAAGAGATACCAGAAAGTCGTGCTCAAACAGCTTGTCAACGTATGGAGGAAGAGGGGAGAAAACTTATTGAATTTTTACCTGAAAAATGTCGATTAATTGTGTTAGATGAGCGTGGAGAATCGATTTCTTCAACTTCTTTTTCTGAAAAATTGAGGTGTTATCGTGATGAAGGCATTCGAGATGTCGTCATTGCTTTGGGAGGACCTGATGGGCATAATGAACAAATAAGGAAGCGTGCTGATTTTCTTTTATCTTTTGGTTTGATGACGTGGCCACATCAAATTGCACGTATTCTTCTTACAGAACAACTTTACCGCGCTGTAACAATTGAAAATAATCATCCGTATCATCGTTTTTAATATTTTTGTGCAATTTTTAGCACTTATTTATATATTTATTAATAGTGTTTTAGCCGACACCATTTACAACATCTCTAATGTATACGATGAGGTGTCATGGTGTTCGCAAATGAAAAAGCTTCTTCATAGAAAGATGCGATATTTATATGGGGAATGCGTGATATTTGTCATCCTGCTCTTGAGTATGTTTTTTTGCTTTTCTGTATCGCATGCGGAAGATACAATGAGGAGTACGGAAGCACATAAAGAATTGGAAGAGATTCGCCAAAATATTTCACTTTCGCGTGAGCGTGTTGCTTTTCTTATGCATCAAGTTGAGCATTTAAAAAAAGATCAACGTGTTTTGAGAGATGCACTCATAAAGGCGGCTAAAGAAGAACGTACAGTAGCAGATGATATTGCTAAAAGGGAAGAAAAGCTTGAAAAAATGATAGAAAAGCGGGTACAAGTCTATCAAAGTTTAAAAAATCGTCGTTCTGAATTTGCGGAAGTTCTTGCAATTTTGGAACGTATGGGATTGAATCCGCCTCCTGCTCTTATGATACAGCCAGAGGACGCGTTGGCTTCTATACGTAGTTCTGTTTTATTAGGTACTGTTATTCCTCAGATGCAGGAGAAAACACGAGATTTAACAGTAAAACTCAAGGAGTTGACCAATTTGAGTAATTCCATTACTAGGGAATATACAGCATTAAAGACAAAACTGCAAAATCAAGCAGAGCAGCGAAAACGTTTAGAGCTTTTATTAGACAAAAAAAACAAACTACAAACAAAATCAGAAAAAGAACTTACAGAACAGCAACGAAAAAATATTGCTCTTGCTAAAAAAGCGCAGTCTTTGGAAGAATTGATTTTAGAGCTCGACCGTCAGTCAAAACTTAGCTCTGATGCATCAGTACAGGTACGGAAAAGTTTGCAATTGTTAGAACAGTCCAATTTTGAAAGCCGAAAAGGTTCTTTACTTTTTCCTGTTTCCGGAAAAAGAATATATCATTCTAGCAAAAGTTCGCAGATTACGCGCTTTGGTGAAACGATAGAAACAGAGTCAGGAGCTGTTGTTATATCACCTGTAGATGCTTTTGTTGCTTTTGCTGGGCCATTTCGTTCTTACGGACATTTAATCATTCTCAATGTTGGAAATGGTTATCATATCATTCTTACTGGAATGTCGAGAATTAATGTAAAACAGGGGCAGTTTGTTCTTTCAGGTGAGCCTCTGGGTATAATGGAGATGCAATTTATTTCAAACAGTGTTGCATTGGATATAGGAAAAACTTCTCCAATGCTTTACATTGAGTTTAGAAAGCAGGGAAAACCTGTAAATCCAACTCCTTGGTGGCAGACTGAAAAAATAAGAAGGAGCCAAAATGATTCGTAAAGTTATTCTTTTGGTCGCTGGGGTATTGCTCGGCGCCTGTTCAATGGTTATGGTGCAGTCTGTTGCTGCGAATAATGAAGATAATGCATATAAAAAGCTAGCTATATTTGGCGATGTTTTTGAGCGCGTGCGTATGCAATATGTTACAGTTCCAGATGATAAAAAGCTGATTGAAAATGCTATCAATGGCATGCTCACATCGCTTGACCCTCATTCATCTTATTTGAATGCTGAAGAAGCCAAGGATATGCGGGATTCTACGAAAGGAGAATTCGGAGGTCTTGGTATTGAGGTCACTATGGAAAAAAACTTAATTAAAGTTGTTTCACCAATGGATGATACTCCCGCTTCAAAAGCAGGTATTCTAGCAGGAGACCTTATTTCAAAAATTGATGATGTACAAACGAATGGTCAAACATTGAATGAAGCTGTTAATAAGATGCGAGGTGCTCCTGGAACACCAATTACCTTAACAATTATTCGTTCTGGCGTTGATAAGCCATTTGAAGTGAAGATTATTCGTGATATTATCAAAGTAAAAGCGGTAAAATATCGGGTTGAGGGTGACATTGGATATGTGAGAGTTATTCAGTTTTCTGAGCAGACATTAAATAATCTTCTAGCGGCAATTAAAGATATCCAATCTAAAATTCCTGAAGACAAGCTAAAAGGTTACGTTCTTGATTTGCGGCTTAATCCGGGTGGGCTTTTAGATCAAGCTGTTAATGTTTCGAGCGCTTTTCTCAATAAGGGTGAGATTGTGTCAACTCGTGGGCGCAAAAAAAGTGATGTGACGAGATTTGATGCGAAGCCAGGTGATGTCATCAATGGAAAACCGCTCATTGTTCTCATTAATGGTGGTTCGGCAAGTGCTTCTGAAATTGTTGCGGGTGCATTACAAGATCATCGTCGTGCAACAATTTTAGGGACGCAGTCTTTTGGTAAAGGGTCTGTTCAAACAATTATTCCTTTGGGTGAAAATGGAGCTTTACGCTTAACAACAGCACTTTATTATACGCCATCTGGCACTTCTATTCAAGGAACAGGGATCACGCCTGATATTATTGTAGAGCAGCCACTTCCTGAAAAATATAAGGGTTATGATGTAAAAGTTGGTGAGTCTGCATTAAAAGGACATATCAAAGGAAAACGAGAGAGTAATAAAGGATCTGGTTCAGCTGCTTTTGTTCCCCAAGACCCTAAGGATGATATTCAATTGAATGAGGCTTATAAATTATTACGAGGTGAAATGGCAAATGCAGCATTTCCACCAGATCCCAATAAGGATGTGTTAAAGTGAGAATTGATATCTATAGCTTGCGATTTTGAGGAATATTAAATGGATGCAGGTATTAATTTGAAGATTCTTCCATATCGCAAATGTGTTGGGATTGTTATCTTTAATCATGAGGGTAAAGTGTGGGTTGGGCGTCGTTTAATGATGCCCATTCATGCAGATGCAGATATTGACATATCTCATCGTTGGCAGCTTCCTCAAGGAGGGATTGATGAAGATGAAAAACCATTAGATGCGGCATATCGTGAACTTTATGAAGAAACGGGTATTCGATCTGTAAAGTTGATTAAAGAAGCACAAAATTGGTTCCATTATGATTTTCCACAAGAACTTATTGGGTGCACATTAAGCAATAAATATCGTGGGCAAATACAAAAGTGGTTTGCTTTCCAGTTTACAGGAAAGCTTTCTGAAATTGCGATTAATCCGCCACCAGATGGCAATAAAGCGGAATTCGATCAATGGAAATGGATTGATCTAGAAACCCTTCCGTTGATTGCTGTTTCTTTTAAAAAGCACGTTTATACGAAAGTTGTCAGTGAATTTCGAGGTAGCCTTAGACCATTATAAAAGCTATATGATTATGAGAAAGTATTTTTTATTAAGGTGCTTTATATTATTTATAAATAATAACCATGTTTCTCTTTTATGTAAAGAACAGGAATATAAAATGAAAAAATTATTTAATTTACTTATAGTTTTTACTCTCTTGAGTATTTCATCTGTTGCATTTGCAACAAGTTCAAAACCTCCTGCATCAAAAGATGCGGCAGCAACATTGCCAAATGGAGCTTCTTCTTTGACTGAAACCTACGGTTTGTGGACTATTAACTGTGGTATACAAGAAGGGAAAAGAATTTGTTTTATGCACCGTCAAGAAGTGAATGAGCAGGGGCGTGTTGTTGTGGCTATGGGCCTTACTCTCGATGCTGAGGGTGTTGTATCTGGTAATTTAACAGTTCCTTTTGGCATTTTGGTTTCTAAGCCTGTTCGTTTACAAGTTGATGAGGGAAAAGCTGTTATCGAAACCGGTATCCGGACTTGTGTACCAGCAGGTTGTGTGGTTCCTGTCGTTTTTGACAAAAATCACGTAGCAGCTTTACGTTCTGGAAAACAGTTAAAGTTGGCGATGACAATTGCTGCTGCAGGTGAACCAGCTTTGAATGATTTATTTGTTCAGCTAGATGGTTTTAGCAATGCTCTTAACCGTTTAACTGCTTTGCAGAAATAATTTTAAAAATAAACTAAAAACGGCCTTTTAAGTCCGTTTTTAGTTTGTTTGTTTTTTATATATTAATAATTAAAACGATGAGATTTAAGATTAATTCTATAAGGGATATTCAGAGTTTTTTTAAGTTCTCAGATTTTTTGCCGTTTCTTCTATTTTTATGTGCTATTTTTAATTTTGATATTTGTTTTTTAACTGCATCGTCATTAAGTAGAGAGATGAAGAATTTAGATGTCTGGTTTTTATTCAAGAAAAAAGAATATTAAAATATAAAACCATTGTTTGATACACATATTTACTTTAATGAAGGCCTTCTATACGCTCTTCTGTTTCCTTGATTGAAAGGGATAACGCATGATTTATGCATTGCTTAGAGCAATTGATTTGATTTTTGAAATTTATATTGATATTTTAATCGCTAGTGTCGTTTTTTCTTGGCTTTATGTCTTTAATATCATAAATTCGCGCAATCGCTTTGTTGTTTTGATAGGAAGCTTTCTATATCGTCTTACAAATCCCGTTCTAAGCCGTATCCGGAAAATTTTACCAAATTTGGGAACGATTGATATTTCACCTATTGTAGTGTTCATTATTATTTATTTTATTCGTGTTTTCATGTGGCGCGTTTACGCAAACATATATGTATAGAAATATTACTTGAGGCGAATACATGTTTTATCAAGTTGATAAAAATAACTTGATTTTGTTTGTATATCTCATTCCCAAATCATCCGTTGACAAAATAATAGGGATTGAATGTAGGGATGGTGAAAAACAATATCTGGTTATACGCCTTCGTGCTGTTCCTGAAGATGGAAAAGCGAATAAAGCTCTCATTAAATTTCTTGCGAAGCAGTGGAAGATTTCAGCTTCTTCTATTTCTCTGAAAAGCGGCGCAACATCTCGCTACAAACAACTTTACTTTTCGACACATTTAGAAGAATTACAGCAGATATGGCAATCCCTCACAGAGTATATGTCGCAGAAGAAATAAATAATAAAGCCTATAAAAAACAGGCTTTATTTTATTAGAATTGTTATATTTCTTTATTGCGTTCAACAGCTTGCTTAATCAATTCATAAGCAAAGTTTTTATCACGCCATCCTTCAATTTTAGCCCATTTTCCAGGTTCCAGATCTTTGTAATGCTTGAAGAAATGTTCAATTTGTTTGAGTGTAATCTCGGGCAGATCTGTATAGTCATGAATATTGATATAGCGTTTTGTTAATTTTGTAGTGGGAATGGCAATAATTTTTTCATCTTTACCACCATCATCTTCCATCATTAGAGCTCCGATGGGGCGAACATTGATCACACAACCAGGCATAAGTGGACGGGTATTACAGATAAGGACATCAATAGGATCACCATCATCTGAAAGTGTATGAGGGACAAAACCGTAATTTCCAGGATAAACCATCGATGTATGAATAAAACGGTCAACAAATAATGCGCCCGACTTTTTATCCATCTCATATTTTATTGGTTGACCACCAAGAGAGACTTCCACAATAACATTAATATCTTCTGGTGGGTTTTTACCCACGGGTATTTCCTTAATATTCATAAAGACATCCTTTCTGGGATAGGGTGGGGCTCAATACAATCAAGTGTTTTACCAAAGAGATTGTAAAATTAGCTTGAAATTGATGCACGTGTTTTTTCAAAACGTTTACGTTCATTGGGATCAAGATAGAGCTTGCGGAGACGAATATTTTTAGGGGTCACCTCCACAAGTTCATCATCTTGTATCCACGATAAGGCGCGTTCTAACGTCATTTTAATGGGAGGCGTTAGCTTTACGGCTTCATCTTTTCCAGAAGCGCGCATATTGGTGAGTTTTTTTCCTTTTAACACATTGACTTCTAAGTCATTATCCCGTGAGTGGATGCCAATAATCATACCTTGATAGACTTTCACACCCGCATCGATAATCATAGGTCCACGATCTTCAAGATTAAAAAGAGCATAAGCGACAGATTCACCGTTGTCATTTGAAATCATAACACCATTAACACGACCAGCAATGTCTCCTTTATAGGGTTCATATGCATGGAAAAGGCGATTCATAATTGCTGTACCACGTGTGTCCGTTAAAAGTTCAGATTGATAACCAATGAGTCCTCGGGTTGGTGCATAAAAGACAAGGCGGACACGATTACCTCCAGAAGGACGTAATTCCACCATTTCACCTTTACGTTCAGACATTTTTTGTACAACAGTACCGGAATATTCTTCATCAACATCGATAACAACTTCTTCGATTGGCTCAAGAGTTATTCCATTTTCATCTTTTTGCATAACAACACGTGGACGTGAAACACTAAGTTCAAATCCTTCACGGCGCATATTTTCAATGAGAACTGCAAGCTGTAATTCTCCTCGTCCTGAAACGTAGAAAGAATCTTTATCGGCAGATTCTTCAATTTTAAGAGCGACATTGCCTTCTGCTTCTTTTAACAAACGGTCACGGATGACACGGCTTGTTACTTTATCGCCTTCAGTTCCAGCAAGGGGACTATCGTTGACAAGAAAACTCATAGTAACAGTAGGAGGATCAATTGGTTGCGCAGTAAGGGGTTCATTGACAGCTGGATCACAGAAAGTATCCGCAACGGTACCTTTTTGTAGACCAGCAATCGCAACAATATCACCCGCACTTCCTTCTTCAATAGGTTGCCGTTCTAGACCACGAAATGCTAAAATTTTTGAAATACGCCCAGTTTCTAAAAGTTTTCCATCTTGTCCAAGAACTTTGACATTTTGATTGGGTTTTAGAGATCCAGAATGAATTCGCCCTGTAATAATTCGTCCCAAAAACGGATCCGCTTCAAGAATAGTTCCAATCATGCGAAAAGGTCCTTCTGCTACACTAGGAGAAGGGACATGCTGCGTTACAAGATCAAATAAAGGACCTAATCCCTGATCTTTTGGTCCCTCTGGGGCTTCAGCCATCCATCCATCGCGTCCAGATCCATAAAGAATAGGAAAATCAAGCTGTTCATCGGTTGCATCAAGAGCAGCGAAAAGGTCAAAAACCTCATTAATGACTTCATCAACGCGTGCATCCGGTCGGTCAATTTTATTAATAGCAACAATAGGGCGCAATCCCACTTTCAATGCTTTGCCAACGACAAATTTTGTTTGTGGCATTGGTCCTTCAGCAGCATCAACAAGTACAATGGCTCCATCAACCATGTTTAGAATGCGTTCAACTTCTCCACCAAAATCAGCATGTCCTGGTGTATCAACAATATTAATTCGAGTATCTTTCCAAACAACAGATGTCACTTTCGCTAGAATTGTAATTCCACGTTCTTTTTCAATATCATTTGAATCCATCATACGTTCGCTTGTGCGCTGATTGTCACGGAAATTTCCTGATTGTTTAAGGAGTCCGTCTACAAGTGTTGTTTTCCCATGGTCAACGTGAGCAATGATGGCAATGTTACGCAATTGCATAAATTTTCTTCTTTTCGTTTAATGAAATTTCATTTGAGGCAAAGTCTTTACATTCTCTGCCTGACTATTAAAAAGCCTTTTACATGTTTTTTTATAATTTTGGAAGATGGAGTCCATATTTTTATGGCAAAACGATTCACCAAAGTCTTTAATGCTCTATGAATCCTCAATTGCTGGAGTTTCGTAAAAGCATTTTATAGTATGGGTGTGTTCTATTCTCGAGTCAAAAATTGTCCATAAATCATCATCAATGTGATCTTTATGAATATGACGCGAGAAATTTATGTGATGTCTATAAAAATTAAGTAAATGTAAAGCTAGTTGTGTTATGCTTGTTGTTTTGCAAAGAGATTGATAAAAATCCGGAATATCTCTCAATCCATAGCTAATCTATTAACAGCTTTCTGGTATTTTTCTTCTAATAAAGCTTTTGCTTTTTCTGGAGCTTGTAAATCAATATTCAGATCTAATGCAACCGCATATTTGAGTTTGAGATAAATATTGAGAAGATTAAGAATTTTATAAGAAGTTCTAACTTTTGTATGCAGATTAGGGGAAGAGTTATTATCTGTTTGATTTATTTATGAAACAGGAACACAGCTTGATTTATAAAGAATATAAAAGCATTAAAAGAAAGATACCTTAATATTACACATCCATTTCATGATAGGGCCAATAAATGCTATAATATACGTGAATGGTAATACTATCAATGCTTTTGTGAAGTGTGTACCCCCCCTTATATCACCTCCATTATTATTCGTTCTCAGCGGTCAATATTGCGACAGCTTTTGTATTTGAGAGAGGGCATAAGGAGCATTTTACTCCTTTCTCGAATAATTTCCATCCATACATTCATCTTACTTGTGACAGGTAAGAAGATGATTTTATGAGAAGACTATCATGAGGTAATTTTACGGTATTCAGAGCTATTATTCGATATAAAAATGATGAATTATCATTATAAAATGGTGCGCTAGAAAAAATACGAGAGTTTGTTTTCTTATGGATAGATTTTAGGTTACATGACAAGATCTTTCCATAAGGGTATATTTTTACTTCACATGTTTAAAGAAGAGTTCCTGACAAAATGAGGGAAGCTACAGAAAAATAAATTATAATGCCCATGACATCGACTAAAGTTGCCACAAAAGGAGCAGAAGCACTTGCTGGATCAAATTTTAAACCTTTAAGAATAAAAGGCAGCATAGATCCAGAAAGAGAACCGAAGGTAACGATTCCAACTAAAGCTGTACCTACTGTTGTTGAAACAGCAATCCAATGTTGTCCATAATCGTAGATACCGAGTTGTTGCCAAAGAGCAATACGTGCAATGCCAATAATTCCGAGTAAAAGACCAAGGGATAGCCCCGTTGGAATTTCACGAATGATAACTTTCCACCAGTCTTTCAGCGTAAGTTCACGTAAAGCTAGTGCACGGATAATAAGGGATGTCGCCTGTGAGCCGGAATTGCCTCCCGAGCTCATAATGAGAGGTATGAACAGTGTAAGAATAATCGCTTTTTCGAGTTCTGTTTCGAAATATTGCATAGCGCTTGCTGTCAGCATTTCACCAATAAAGAGCAAAGCAAGCCAGCCGCCACGTTTTTTCATCATTTCAGGAAACTTAATTTGCATATAGGGTTTATTAAGCGCTTCCATACCCCCAAATTTATAGGCATCTTCATTCATCTCATCAACCATAGTATCAAGTACGTCATCGACGGTTACAATGCCAATGACATGGTTGTTTTCATCAACGACGGGCACAGAGAGAAGATCATGGCGCTGGAAAAGGCGTGCGATATCTTCATGATGCGTGAAGGGCGATATTGTAATGGGCGAGTCATGAGTAGGGACATTGAGAATTTGTTCATCAGGTGAGGCAAGAATAAGGTTACGCAGTGAAACAGCTTTGAGAAGAGTACCTGTTTTAGGATCAATCACATAGCTGGTATAAACTGTTTCACGTGTTCGCTCGACTTCACGAATGTGATCCAAAGTTTTTTGTATGGTCCAGTTTGAAGGAACGGCTATAAACTCTGTTGTCATCAGTGCTCCTGCTGTATGATCAGGATAACTGGTGAGTTTTTTAAGTTCAGCGCGCGTTAAGGGTTTAAGCAAGGCATAAAGTCGTGTGCGGGTTTCTTTATCCATTTCTTGAAAGACGTCTGCGGCAGCATCTGCAGACATGCCATCAAGAATTTTAACAGCGTGATTTATAGGAAGAAGTTCTAGAATAGCAGCAGGTTGCTCAAGCTCTGGTTTGTCAAACAGTTCGATAACATAATCAAGAGGTAGAAGACTGAGAATAGTGACACGTTCCATGATATCGAGATCATTGATGATATCAATAGAGTCGGCAAAATGCTGATTTTTTAATTTTTCAGCGAGAGCTTCAGGAGAAAAATTTTTGAAGTCGAAGGCCGTTTTGATTTCAGTCATGATAAAGTACCTCCTGAAGAGTTGGAGAGTTATAAATCTAGATAATAGATGAGATAAAAACAAAAGTTTATGGAAGATTTGAAAAAACCTCCCCCGATATATTCCAATTATTAATATTTGAAGTAAAGTCAAGGATAAATTATTAGTTATGAACAAGTTTCTGAATCATCGAAACGAAAATACAGCCTAATTGAGGGATAATATAGGCGTAAATGTAAAAATCAATTCTAATTTCTACCATCATTTCTTCAATGCCGTTTTGCAATTTTCAAAAGAATCTACAGCAATATTTTGTAAAGAATAGAAATTATGCCTTTCTTCAAGTGTTTTTATTGCTTCAATTATAATAGAGTTTGAAATGAGAAAATCTTATGATTTTCAGGTTTCTCAATCAATATATAAAAAAATAAATTATCATTATAAATTAATATCTTGTTTCATAATTGTGGAAATTCTTATTTTTATTTATCTCCTGAAGTTGAAGATACTTTTAATTTTTTGATTCAATAGAGCTTTGACAGGTAGTTTTGAAACTCACGAAATAATTTTAGTATATTACCAATTTGTGTCGTAAAGATAATTATTACAGCTTAAATTTATAATGGAGACATAAAGTATTATGACAAAAGAATCCGTGCTGGACTGGAAGGGATTTTCAGGTCTTCCTGATTTTTCTTCTATAAGTGATGAAGATTTTAAACCTGCTTTTAAACAGGCTCTTCAAGAAGCCGAAGAAGAACTAGAAGCGATTGCGATGGTGCAAGAACCACCGACGCTTGAGAATTTTTTACAGCCTTTTGAACTTTGCGGCAAAGCGCTTGATCGTGTCTGTTCAATATTTTTCTTGCGCGCCAGTGCTCATACGAATGTATTAATTCAACAGCTAGAGCAAGAGTTCGTTGTAAAACTTTCTCGTTATTCTTCAAAAATGATGATGGATGCACGGGTATTTGCAAAAATAGATGTGCTTTATAAACAGTCGCAACAGGGAATATTTGAGAGTGAAACAACACGTGTTCTTGAATTATGGTGGAAAAAGTTCGTTTGTCATGGTGCAAAACTCGATGAAAAAGCTAAAAAACGACTTGTGGAAATTAATGAAAGGCTTGCATTTTTAAATGCTACTTTTGGGCAAAATGTCTTAAACGATGAAGCTGAATGGATTCTATTTTTAAAACAAACGGATTTATCTGGTTTACCGCAAGATCTCATTGCTTCAATGAAAGAAATTGCGTGCGAAAGAGGCAATGAAGAAGCCTATGCATTAACATTAGCACGCTCGATTATTGAACCTTTTTTAAAATTCTCTGATCGTCGTGATTTGCGTGAGGTTGCATTCCAAGCTTGGGCTAAACGTGGTGAAAATAATAACAAGAATGATAATCGAACCATTATTTTAGAGATTGTTGCGCTTCGAGATGAGCAAGCTAAATTATTGGGATATAAATCTTTTGCAGATTTAAAACTCGATAATACCATGGCTAAAAGTGTTGATTCAGTTATGGATTTGCTTATGCCTGTATGGGAGCGAGCAAGAGTGAAGGCTTCTACTGAGCAAATTGAATTACAAAATTTTGCCAATAATCAGGGCAGCAATGAATCTTTAGCCGCTTCAGATTGGCGTTATTATTCTGAAAAACTTCGCACTGAAAAATTTTCTTTCGATGGCGCTGAAATTAAATATTATTTTCAGCTTGATCGTATGATTAAAGCAGCTTTTGGAGTAGCAGAAAAACTCTTTGGCATTACATTTGAAGAAAAAAATTCTATTACACTTTGGCATCCTGATGCACGTTTGTGGGAAGTAAAGAAATCTGATGGAAGCTTGCTTGGGCATTTTATTGGTGATTATTTTGCGCGTTCTTCAAAACGCTCTGGTGCGTGGATGAGTAGTTTGCAATCACAACATAAATTGGATGGCGGCCAAAAGCCTATTATCTACAATGTTTGTAATTTTGCTAAACCACCCAAAGGGGAAGTTGCTCTTTTATCACTTGATGATGCACGTACGCTTTTCCATGAATTTGGGCATGCATTGCATGGTTTGCTTTCTGATGTAACATGGCCATCTGTGTCGGGAACATCTGTTTCACGTGATTTTGTTGAGCTACCTTCTCAACTTTACGAACATTGGTTAACCGTACCAGAGATATTAAAATCTTATGCTATACATACAAAAACAGGTCTTCCTATGCCACAAGAGTT
The DNA here is from genome assembly GCF_042193395.1 of Bartonella sp. TT29SHDZB. NCBI lineage: Bacteria > Pseudomonadati > Pseudomonadota > Alphaproteobacteria > Hyphomicrobiales > Bartonellaceae > Bartonella > Bartonella sp. TT29SHDZB. The sequence continues at coordinate 102,000 of NZ_JBHILQ010000005.1, read as the reverse complement.
GATAGATAAAGTTTTAGCAGCACAGACATTTAATGCTGGATTTTCTGCGGTTGAATTTATTTCATCAGCTTTAGTGGATATGGCTTTTCATCAAGGCGAAACAGTAACTGATCCAACAATTTTTGAACATAAAGAATTGGAAAAGTTACAAATGCCAGATACAATTATTATGCGTCATCGTCCTCCACATTTTATGCATGTATTTGCAGGGGATGGTTATGCCGCTGGTTACTATTCTTATATGTGGTCAGAAGTGCTTGATGCTGATGCTTTTCAGGCTTTTGAAGAAACGGGAGATGTTTTTAATTCAGAACTTGCTGATAAGTTGAAACGTTTTATTTACTCCGCTGGAGGAAGTCGTGATCCAGAGGAGCTTTATAAAGCTTTTCGGGGACGGATGCCTTTACCAGAGGCAATGATTAACAAACGTGGTCTGTAAGATATAACGGTATGGTTAGCACCATGCCGTTTTCATATTCTTTGGAAGGATGTGGTTGCGATTTATGCAAATTCTCTCTGCATTATAGCTCTGTAAACAGAGTTTTTTATCTTATTCGCTTTTTGTTTATAGAGGAAATTAGATTTTGTATTTTAAATAGACATTATGGGAAAGAAAAATTATCAGCCCGATCTTTTTGATGCCCATTTGGTGGAAACCATGATTTTTTTATAAAACTTGACGTTCTTCTGCCTAGAAGGTGGGTATTTTGTTGTACCATATCATCGAGGCTCATTGGAGGCTGGCGTATAATATTACTTGACTCTTGATTATTTGGCTCTTGTATAAGTTTTTGAATAGCTTTATCGGTTGAGTATGAATTTTCATGAGAAAAGGCATGAAAATTTAAAATATTTTTCAATGGTTTTTCTAAATAAGAGGCAAGTTTTTTCTTTCCTTCAGAGGTGAAATACATGCCATTATTGGTGCGTAATTTGGTTATTTTCCCATTAATATCATAGCCTGAAAAAGAAAAATTTCCTTCTTCATCACTAAAGCCGCTCCAGATATCGAGAAAATACCCTCCTGCTGTTTCGGTTTCTTGTTTATAGAGCGCATTAAAAATTTTCATTTTTTGTGTCAAAAGATCATTTCCAAAAGAAGGCTGACCTATCCATATCCATGATTTTCCAGAGGCATGAAGACTTTCAGCAATTTCGATAATTCTTTGTTTGTAGATGCGCATCCATTCTGACTGATCTGTGTTAATCATGTTATGAGAGTCTGTGATGGGTTGATTATCATTTGCACCGATCATCATGATAATAACATCGGGATTATTTTGATCAATGAGTTTAGAAATATTGCCTTGCCAAGAATAATAATCCGTTCGAACTAAGCCGGAAGCTGGTACTGTGTTGTTCATGATAACGATATCGCTATTATTTATAAAAGACTTCTTAAGTGCATCGGCAACAGCAGAAGCTGCAAAATCCCCTATGACAAGAATGCGCTTTGCATTCTCATTTTTTAGCTTTTGTATGTTTTTTTGTGTTACGATCTTTTTTTGCGGCTTGTCTATTTTTTGTTCTATAATTTGCGGTGGCTGCTGTGTCTGTTTGTTTTGTTGTGACAACCATTTGAAGAAGTTCGTTGCTTTACTTGGGGATGGCTGTAAGATCCCCACAATAGAAAGTGAAAACAGCAATAATGTCAAGTATATCAGGCGAAAAGAAGACAAAACCTTAGTCTCTCTTATTGTTTGCGAAGGAGAAAAAGCACTTGAGATGATGGATATCCATTTGCTTTTAGTCCGTGACGGAGTTGAAAAGCTTTAATTGCTTCGCGAGAGGCTGTTCCGATTTTTCCATCAACATTCCCTTTATAATAGCCCAGTGCCCTTAAGCGCGATTGCAGTTCTTTACATTCTTGGAAAGTAATAGATTGAAAAGGTCTTTGCCAATCATGCACCAATCCAGGATATCCAGCGATGCGATCAGCAAGAAGGGCAACAGCAAGAGCATAACGATCGGCATTATTATAATGTTTCAGAACAAAGAAATTTTTTGTGACTAAAAATATAGGTCCTTTTTCTCCATCTGGATATTTTAATATTGCTTGTTCAGCTAATGTAGGAAGAGGATGCCCATTTGCGTGTTTTACACCTAATTTTTTCCATTGTTCAAAGGAATACCAGCCTTCAGGAAGGTTTTTCCCCTGCGGCACTTTTACTTCTACTCCCCAAATAAGATTAGGTTGCCAGCCATTTTTATGGAGAAGGTTAGCAGCAGTAGCAAGAGCATCGGGAACAGAGTTCCAAATATCACGCCGTCCATCTTGGTCCATATCAACAGCATAGGCGAGATAACTGCTTGGAATAAATTGTGTATGCCCCAATGCGCCGGCCCAAGATCCAGTAAGTTGAGAGCGGTTAATTTCGCCACTTTGTAGAATTTTCAGAGCAGCAATCAGCTGTGTATATGCATATTTTGCACGTTTTTTATCAGCATAGGCTAGCGTTGCAAGAGAGCGAATGGTATCACGCATTACACTTTTATTGGTTAAAACTTTCCCATAATTGCTTTCCATTGACCAAATAGCAAGCAGAATATTGCGGTCCACACCAAAACGTTTTTCAATTTGAAGAAGCCATTTGTTCCATTTTTGAGTTTGGCGCCGTCCTTCCTCAATTGCAATATCATGGACACGATTATCGAAATAGTTCCATGAAGGAGCAACAAATTCCGGTTGGTATGCGGCGCTTTTTAGAACTTCTGGATCAATGGCATTAACACCTTTAAACGCCATATGAAACGTAGAAGGAGTAATATTTTGAGCAATAGCTATTTTTTTAAACTCTTGAATCCAATGTTTAAATCCGCTGTCAGCATATGAAAGGGGTGCAAAAAACATTAAAAAAGCAGAAAAAATAACGGCAGAGCCAGTGAGAAGAGTTCTCCAAGCTATTGACTTCTCTAAAAAAGAGAAAGTCTTCAATTCTGTTTTTTGCATTTTGAAATCCCCATTAATATTCAATTCATTAGATGTGCAATAACTTTATTTTGTATTTAGTTTAATCGATAATATGATCAAGAAGAGGAGAAAACTGAAATAAATAATTCGTTTTAATCCCTTCAATAAATTCTCAGACTCTTTTTACATTTTTGATTGCCCATTATAATGATAATCAAAACAATAAGATATCTTTTTTACCATTTCGTAAAAACATATGATAAATAAAACAAAAAAGTTATATGAATTCATTGAGGAGGGTGAGTGTGCGTAAAATCCGGAAAGCAGTATTCCCAGTAGCAGGTCTTGGTACGCGTTTTCTTCCTGCGACAAAAACGATTCCTAAAGAAATGCTAACAGTTGTTGATAAACCTGTTATTCAATATGTTATGGATGAGGCGAGGGAAGCTGGTATTGAGCATTTTATTTTTGTAACTGGACGTAACAAAGCCGTTATTGAGGATTATTTTGATGAGCAAGTTGAATTATATACGACACTTGCTGAATGTGGAAAGAAAGAAGATCTTGCACATTTATACCGTTTACAGCCATTACCAGGGTCAACTTCTTTCACTCGGCAACAACAACCTTTGGGATTAGGGCATGCTCTTTGGTGTGCACGTGAATTAGTTGCAGGGGAACCTTTTGCTTTGTTATTACCGGATATGTTGATACAAGCGAAAAAGGGCTGTCTTTCTGAAATGATGAGCCTTTATGAAAAGGTGGGTGGGGGAAATATTATAGCAGTTCAGGAATGCGATCCTAGAGAAACTCATAAATATGGTATTGTTGGGAAAGGCAAACAGATTGCAAATGGTTTTGAAATCACAAAAATGGTAGAGAAACCAGCACAAGGAACGGCACCATCAAATTTATATATCAATGGACGTTATATTTTGCAGCCAGAAATTTTTAATATTCTTTCCACTCAAGAAAGAGGAGCAGGAAATGAAATTCAATTAACAGATGCGATGATACGGCTTTCAAACGAACAGAATTTTTGGGGTTTGCAATTAGAAGGGCGCACTTTTGATTGCGGTTCTAAAGCTGGTTTTATTGAAGCTAATGTTGCATTTTCTTTAGCCCGCGCTGATATGCACAGTCACATTTCTGCCTCATTGAAAAATTTATTGGAAACCATTAAAATTGAAAATGATGTAGATTTCTCATTTAATTTTATTGATCGAATTTGATTATGACCAGACCATCTCCTCATGTGGCTTTGCAAGGTGCTGTTGCATCGGCGCTTAAAACACTTGCAAGTGAAAAGCAAGGGCTTAAAGCCCTTGAAGAAGCTCTTCTTGGAAGTCTTTCTTCTTCTTTTGAAGCAGCTGTTCAAACTATTAGAAATGCCCGTGGACATGTGGTCATTACTGGTCTTGGGAAAAGTGGTCATATAGGGACAAAAATTGCAGCAACCTTAGCTTCAACAGGAACACCGGCTTTTTTTGTTCATGCTGCAGAAGCCAATCATGGTGATCTTGGTATGATTGGATCTGATGATGTTATTCTTGCTTTATCATGGTCTGGTGAAACTCAAGAGTTAAGTGGCATTATGAGCTATGCTGCACGTTTTCGTATCCCCCTTATTGCAATGACATCAAGTGAGCATTCTGTGTTAGGACGACAAGCTGATATTGTGCTATTATTACCAAAGATAGAAGAGGCTTGTCCCCATGGTTTAGCGCCTACAACTTCAACAATTATGCAATTGGCAATGGGAGATGCATTAGCGGTTTCTCTCTTAGAAATGCGTGGTTTTACCGCAACGGATTTCAAAATATATCATCCTGGTGGTTCTCTTGGTGCAAGCCTCAAATATGTGCGTGATATTATGCATGAGGGTGATAGTATTCCTTTGGTTATGCAGGGAACAGCTATGACTGAAGCGATGAATGTTTTGGTAAAAAAACATTTTGGTTGTGTTGGTGTTGTGAATCAGGAAGGTGAACTAATCGGCATTGTAACTGATGGCGATCTTGCACGTAACATTCATTTTAATTTATCAAAATTTAATGTTGACGAGGTGATGACCAAAGCTCCTAAAGTTGTAAAGCCAAATACACTTGTTGGTGCAGCAACAGCTTTTATTAATGATCATCAGATTGGTGCATTTTTTGTGGTTGAAGATAAAAAACCGATAGGAATTGTTCATTTTCATGATCTTTTGCGCATTGGCGCTGCTTAGATTAAAGTTCCCTACCAAAAAAATGTTATTTTAGGTTAAAATAGATTGAATGATACAAAGTTATAATTTTTTGTGAAATGAGTTTGCTTATGTTTTGTAGAAGAAAATGAGTGTTTTGCGCATTTCATAATGTTTAAAAAATCCTATGGATAGAGATTGTAACAGTCTCTTTGCATATTTTAGAGAGGATTTCCTATTAGGAGGAGAAAGGATATCGCCTCCTGCTTAATGTATGTGCTCCCTCTGTTCTTAAGAGAGGCTTCCCTTGTACTTTGTTAAGATTTTCTCTGAAGAAAAAACTGAGCTCCTGTATGTGAGGTGCAGAGAAGTTGTGTGGCGTCATATGACATTGTACAATTGACTCTAGAAATTGTTCCACGGAGAATAGAGCGTATTTCAATTTCTATATTTTGAGCATTGAGATAATTATATGTCCCTTCTGATAGTTTTTCTTCTGTATCTGCTGCATGCGTTTCAAAAACACCATTGTGGAAAGAAGAAATAATACCATTCTCATCAATCCATTTTCCATCAATTCCAGTTGGCATATTTGAGTTATAATATTGCGAAAAGTTACAGGCACTTAACAGCAAGGTGGTGATTGTAAGACATAAAATATGATAGGTATGTTTCATTTATTGCACTCTATTTAGATTATTTTGCTCTCTAGTTTCTATAACATTATTAAATTACCTCATGAGTCAATATGAAAAATTTGATGAAAATCAATGAAAAAGCAAAAAAATGGAAAAAAATGCCTTAATGTTGTATTTAATTGACAGCTTGATAAAGTTCGTAAGTGAAACACAAGAGGTGAAATATTTCTTATGGTTTACAACAATTTTTATATTAAGCTGCTGAGTAGTCTCAAAGGAGATTATTGACATTATGGTTGGTCCCATTCTTGTTGCGAGTGAAGATTATGGAAGACGTATAGAACTTTCTGCTATGCTGCGAGGTTTTGGTTATCGTGTCATTGAAGCAGAAAATGGTCTCCGTACGATTGATCTTTTACATAGGCGTAAAAACATTGTGCTTGCACTCCTTGATGTCGTTATGAGTGATTTGAGTGTGAGCGATTTGATTAAAATGATTAGAGTTGCTGGTGTTTCTGTTCCTATTGTCGTTATAGCACAACAAGAGAATCAGCATTTACTCCAGAAAGCTTTAACAGCTGGAGCGATTGATTATTGGATCCATCCAGTAACATTATTACGCGTAAGAGTTACTTTGGATATCCTTGCTCTTATTTCTGCCTTGGAGCATGAGGTGCGAGATATTCGGCGAAAAAAAGAGAATCATTTACGGTTTTCTGATCTTTGCGTAAAAAGTAGAGCTATGCAGATAGTGTTAGAACAATCGAGACAAGCAGCAACTTCTTTACAGAATCTTTTGATAGAGGGGGAAGCTGGAACAGGACGTGAGACATTAGCTCGGATTATTCATCATGAGGGATTATTCTCGGAGGGTGTTTTTATTCGCTTTCAATGTTCAGCTATCGTTGATCCAGAAGAAGAAAATCAGCAGTGGTTTAAAGAATTCCTGCCATTGGTTTCTTCTCTTGAAAAAGGGACACTTTGCCTTTGTGATATTGATCGACTTGAGCCCATACAGCAAAAACGGTTTGCTCATTACCTTAAAGAAAGGGAAAGGGATACAAAAGGAGATTTTTTTCCTTTCCGGATCATCGCTATTTCAACATCGCGTTTAAAGGACTTGGTTAATGAGAACTTTTTTTTGCATAGTTTGTTTGAACAATTTTCTCATTTGTCTATTAGCGTCCCTGCTTTACGAGAATTAAGGGATGATTTTCCAGAGATCACACAACGTTTGATTGATCGCATTATTACAGAAACAGGGCGATCACATGTCCATGGTTTAGCAGGCTCTGCTCTTTCCTTGCTTATGCAGTATGATTGGCCTGGCAATAGAAATGAGCTTGAAACCTTTTTATTTCGTGCGATTTTACTCAGTGAAGGACCGTTATTAACTGTTCGAGATTTTCCGCAATTAATGGGAAATTCATTAATGAATGTTCCCAATATCATTGAGGGTAATATGCAAGAAGATGATGAACAAGAATCGATAAAATTTTTGAATACTGATGGGCATGTGCGTACTTTTGCAGAGATGGAACATGATATTATCGAGAAAGCGGTTAAACATTATAAAGGACATATGAGTGAGATTGCACGCCGCCTTCACATTGGTCGCTCTACACTTTATAGAAAAATGGAAGAATTGAGAGCAATAAGAAATCAAGAACGAAAGTAAAATTCATAACAAATCTCTCTTCATGACAAGCATGAGTTTCAAAAAAATAGAGTGGATTTTGATAAAGTCCGTGGGGGGGCTTAAGAAAACAATCATTTATTGTAAAATTTATCTATAGAGTATAATTTTGAGATTTAAATCAAATATAAATTTTATTGTGACTATTTTAATTGTTTGTTTCAATTTATACAATTTTAGTTAAGTTTACATTTATTAAAGCAGAGAGGCATTTTAAAAACTTTTAAATACTACCGCTAAAATTTTTGTGTCATCAATATTAAATTTATACTCTCTTAAGCAAAAAGTGGCATTTTATCTGCTACATGATTAAGATAAAGTGATTAGTGTTATCGTTTGCATTACTGATGATGCGATAGTTTAAAATAGAAAGTTTGCCCTCTTTGCCTTTTTTACAAATTGTTATTGGTTTTGTCCTCTTTTTTTTTATTGCATCTATGTTGGCAATTTATACGTATGGGCGTTTTGTGAAAAGTGCTAGGGGGCAATGTTCTTATGCGTTGCCTATTCAGAAAGATGAAACTAAGCTTGATCGTATTGTCAGTCAATTAGCTGAGAAAGAAAATGGATTGGGGATTGATAAAGATGCCCTTTCCCTCATTATCAGCAATTTGGATGCGTTTTGTGTTCGGGCAATAGGAGCAGCAGAGGCTGGGCGTAGCCTTGATCTGATGTATTATATTTGGGACGATGATTTAACGGGGCGCCTATTATTAAGTGAAATAGTTGAGGCAGCAGATCGGGGTGTTCGGGTACGGCTTCTTTTGGATGATATTAATGCTCAAGCACGTGATCCAGCTTATATTGCGCTAGATAAACATCCTCATATTGAGGTGAGAATGTTTAATCCAGGGCGATCGCGTAAAGGTGGTTTGCGCCGTGGTTTAGAAATTATATTACGGGCAATTACTGTAACACGTAGAATGCATAATAAAGCTTTTATTGTTGATGGCAGGGTCGCTTTTGTAGGAGGACGTAATCTTGCAGATTCTTATTTTGATGCTGGTAAAAAATCCCATTTTCGAGATTTAGATTTGATGTTAATCGGTCCCTCTGTTAAAAAGGTAGAAAGTATCTTTGATGATTTTTGGAATAGTGCTGTTGTTTTGCCAATTCATACTTTGGTTGTTCCTAAAAGCGCAAGTGATCTTAGCTATTGGAAAGATAAATTACGAAAGTTTCGTGATTCCACGGTTGCAAAAGTTTATTTAGATTATGTCAAAGAGCACATTAACTTTAATTGTTTTATCCAAACAGGAAAGCGGTTATTTTTAGCAGACAAAGTTGTTGTTCTTTCTGACCCTCCAGAAAAAGCATTGCGTAAAAAAGCAAGCAATTGGCTTATGAAGGCACTTTCAAAGGTTATTGGAAATGCCCAAAAAACGGTTCAGATTACGTCACCTTATTTTGTTCCTGGTAAGGTTGGCACGCAGAATTTTAGTAATTTGGTTTCAAAGGGTGTTAATGTCAAAATTCTGACAAATTCTTTAGCTGCTACTGATGTCGCATTAGTGCATGGTGGTTATGTACCGTATCGTAAGGCATTGTTGAAAAGTGGTGTTAATCTTTATGAATTAAAAGCGGAAGGCAATACTCATGGGTTACGATTGTTTCGATCGAGTAAGGCAAGTTTACATGCCAAAGCTTTTTTAATTGATCGTAAAACAGCTTTTATTGGATCTTTAAATTTTGATCCAAGATCAGCATCATTAAATACAGAAATGGGCATTCTTTTTGAATGTGCTCCCATTACAGCAAGATTAGATTTGTTGTTTTCTGAAGAAACCACAGGGGAAATGAGCTATCATCTGCGTCTTGGTGATAATAATCGTATTTATTGGGATTTTATTGAAAATGAAAAAAAATATAGCATTGACTATGAGCCAGAAAGCAATTTTTGGCGTCGCGCATTTGCAAAAATAATAAGTTGGTTACCTATTGAATCACAATTGTAAATTTTTATAAACCACACTTAAAAAAATATTTTATTTTTCTTTTCATTTTGTTTGTAGCATGGCATAATTTTTTGCCAATCTACCATGTATGAGAACCGCAGTTGTATTTTAAAGCTCCTTGCGGTGTTTTATTATAAAAGGAATTTTGCTATGGCAAAGATTGTTGAAACGGGGACAGGTGCATTGGCACTGACTTTTGATGATGTACTTTTACAACCCGGTCATTCTCTTGTTATGCCTAGTCAAGTGGATCTCAGTACGCGCATTGCAGCGGATATTAAGCTCAATTTGCCATTGCTTTCTGCAGCAATGGATACGGTAACAGAATCGCGTTTGGCTATTGCGATGGCTCAAGCTGGTGGTCTTGGAGTTATTCATCGTAATATGTCTCCTGCAGAGCAGGCAGAAGAGGTCCGCCAAGTAAAAAAGTTTGAATCTGGTATGGTTGTTAATCCAGTCACCATTGGACCAGATGCAACACTTGAAGAAGCAAAATCTTTGATGCGCTCTCATGGTATTTCCGGTATTCCGGTTGTTGAAAATGGTGCTAAAGGTGAAACTGCTGGACGGCTTGTTGGCATTTTGACAAATAGGGATGTGCGTTTTGCATCGGATCCCAAACAAAAAATTTATGAATTAATGACGCATGAAAATTTAATCACAGTGCGTGAAAATGTCCAGCTCAATGAAGCAAAATATCTTTTACATCATCACCGTATTGAAAAATTATTGGTTGTGGATGAACAAAATCGTTGTGTCGGACTGATAACAGTTAAGGATATCGAAAAAGCGAAATTAAATCCGAATGCTGCTAAAGATTCTCAAGGGCGTTTGCGTGCTGCAGCGGCTAGTAGTGTTGGGAATGATGGGATTGAGCGTGCTGAACGTCTCATTGACGCAGGCGTTGATGTTCTGGTCATTGATACAGCACATGGACATTCTCAACGTGTGCTAGAAACTGTTGAACGAATTAAAAAGATGACTTCCTCTCCAGCTGTTATTGCTGGGAATGTGGCGACTGCTCAAGCAACGCAGGCATTGATTGACAGTGGTGCAGATGCGGTAAAAGTTGGGATTGGTCCTGGCTCTATTTGCACAACGCGTATAGTTGCTGGTGTCGGTGTACCTCAACTTGCAGCCATTATGAATGCTGCAGAAGTTGCTGAAAAAGCGGGCATTCCCATAATTGCAGATGGAGGGATCAAAGCTTCGGGTGATTTTGCTAAAGCTTTAGCGGGTGGGGCTTGTGCAGCGATGATTGGTTCTCTTTTAGCAGGTACAGAAGAAAGTCCTGGTGAAGTTTATCTATATCAAGGTCGATCTTTTAAAGCCTATCGCGGTATGGGATCTGTTGGTGCTATGGCACGAGGATCGGCTGATCGCTATTTTCAAGATGACGTTCGTGATGAACTTAAGTTGGTTCCTGAAGGTGTGGAGGGGCAGGTGGCTTATAAAGGTCCTATAGCATCAGTTCTACATCAGCTTGCTGGTGGACTTCGTGCTTCGATGGGGTATGTTGGGGCAAAAGATCTCGTAGAGTTTCGTGAAAAAGCAACGTTTGTTCGTATTACGAATGCAGGACTCCATGAAAGTCATACGCATGATGTTTCTATCACACGGGAGAGTCCAAACTATCGTGGGCCAGTTTAAAGATACAAGAGCCTAATGTCATATTGCATCAATATAAAATCTTCCGCAAACAAGGAAGAGAGGCTGTTCTTTTTCTGTTTGTGATTTGGAATAATAATCCTAAAAGGAAAGAATTAGAGGCGAAAACTCTAATTCTTTCTTCAAGACTATGTGAAATAAGTTATATAAAATTAGAATTAACTTTTTGTTGTCTTCCGTCCTGTCTTTGACGCACGTTGGCGAGTGTTTGTCTGATCACTTTGGACGGATTTCTTTGCATTGTTTGAGGGCATTGTATTGTGACGACTTTTAGATGAGGTTGTTTTTCCATTATTATAAGTCATTATTTTCTCCTTTTAAATTGTCTGGCAATTGCCAGTACAATAAAAACGGTCATGCCAAATAGTGGTTCCAAGCATTTTCTAAAAAGTTAATTTTTTGTTAAACGTAAGATGAACTTGTTTAATTTTATGAGAATATTTTTTCTATTTTTTAGAAGGATATCCATACAAAGATGGGAGATATTTTTTTCTGTTGTTCAGACAATTCTCGTAAATTATTTTACGCAAATAATTAAAGAGTTTGTTTTTTTCGTAATGCATGGAGGAAATAAGTTCTTTATGGATGGCTACGTATCTTTTAACATAAGAGGTAGAAGGATAAAAAGCGACTGGGCAGAAGATAAAGGGAAAAATCTAGATACTCTAAATTAGATTTTATAAAAAAGTATGGTCAAATCATTTTAATATTGAATATAAATTTTTGATGGCTTTGAGAAGGTTTCATTGGCAAGAAGGAGGTAATATTATTTTTTTAGATGATTTAAAATTTTATTATTTTAATGGGAGAAATGAATGCGATTAGGTGGGCGTTTGCAAGCGGCAATAGATGTTCTCAAAGAGATAGAAATTAGGTATCGCCCAGTAGGAGAAGCTTTAAAAGATTGGGGTCTTTCTCATCGCTTTGCTGGAGCAGGTGATCGCGCAGCCATTGGTACAATCGTTTATGATGTTTTAAGACGACGATATTCTTTACAATGGCGTATGGAGAGTGATGATATCCGAGATATCGTTTTTGGTGCTTTATTAGATTCTGGAAAAATGACGCTGGAGCAAATTGACGGTGAGTTGGCCGAAGATCGGTTTGCTCCGCAGTTATTAGGGGTTAAACAGCGTAAATCATGGCAAGGTCAGCAATTAGTGGATGCTCCAGACTATATTCGTGGTGATATTCCGCAATGGTGTCAAGCGCATCTGCGTCCTTTATTTGGTGATAATTGGATCACTGAAGCGGCTGCGTTAGCAACGCGTCCTTCTTTAGACCTACGGGTAAATAACCTAAAGGCAACACCAGAAAAGGTGCTGAAAGAATTAGCAAAAACCAAACTTAAATCTTTTCCATGGTTTAGACAAGCTTTAAGAATTGCACCGATTGAAAAGTTTAATCGTCATCCCAATGTTCAAGTGGAACCAGCTTTTCAAAAAGGACACTTTGAAATACAGGATTTAGGATCTCAAATTGTTGCTCACCTTGTGGAAGCGCAAGAGGGCATGCAGGTATTAGATTATTGTGCAGGTGCTGGGGGCAAAACATTAGCTTTAGCTTCCGATATGAACAATCGTGGGCAAATTTATGCTTATGATTTTGATAAAGTGCGCCTAGCTCCTATTTTTGATCGTCTTCGACGTGCTGGTGTTCGTAATGTACAAACACGAGCACAAAAAGAAGAATTGAAGCCATTAATAGGCCAGATGGATAGAGTTCTACTAGATGCACCATGTAGTGGGACAGGAACATGGCGTCGTCGTCCAGATGCGAAATGGCGTTTAACATTAGAACAAGTGAAACAACGCCAAACAGAACAGAGGGCTATTTTGAATGAAGCGATAGCTTATCTTAAGCCAAATGGGCGCTTAATCTATATTACCTGTTCTCTTTTTACAGATGAAAATGAGGAACAAATTTCCCATTTTCTTCAACAACATTCTCATTTTTCTCCAATAGATATGCCAGCGCTTTGGCAAAAACATTTTAGTTTTTCTCCTGTGCAACCAGTTTTTTCAAATTATGGACTTACTTTGTCGCCGGCCACAACACAAACAGATGGGTTCTTTTTATCTGTGTTGCAAAAAAAACATTGATCCATATTTTTGCACTTTTTATCATAAACTTTACGAGAATAATCTTTTTCTTAAGAAAACAGGCTTGTGAAAAGAGAAAGATTGAATCATAACTCTCATGAGTTTTCTTTTACAATTGTTGATTGGTTTTCTATGAGCATATCACATCCAGACACTGTTCTTATTATTGACTTTGGTTCACAAGTTACACAACTTATTGCACGACGGGTGCGAGCAATGGGGGTATACTGTGAAATTGTTCCTTTTCAATTAGCTTTAGAAGCTATTAGACGGATCAATCCTAAAGCTATTGTTTTATCAGGGAGTCCTTATTCCGTTATTGATGAGGGCTCTCCGCGTGCTCCAATGGAAATTTTTGAGGCGGGTATTCCGATTCTGGGTATTTGCTATGGTGAACAAGTCATGTGTGTTCAGCTTGGAGGAAAGGTTGAAGTTGGGCATGAGCGTGAATTTGGGCGTGCTTTTTTGGAAGTGCAAGAAGAGAGTGCCCTTTTTGATGGAGTGTGGAAAAAAGGTTCTCGTTATCAAGTATGGATGAGCCATGGTGACCGTGTGGCAGCTTTACCAGAAGGTTTTCGTGTCATAGGAACCTCAAAAGGAGCTCCCTATGCGGCTATTGCGGATGAAAAAAGACATTTTTATGCGGTACAGTTTCATCCTGAAGTTATCCATACACACAATGGTACAAAACTTTTGCAAAATTTTGTTCATAAGATCTCTGCTATTAAAGGCAATTGGTCAATGGCTTCTTATCGTGAGCAGGCAATTGCTACGATACGACAAAAAGTTGGGAAAAGTCGTGTGATTTGTGGTCTTTCAGGGGGAGTGGATTCATCTGTTGTAGCGGTACTCCTTCACGAAGCCATAGGAGATCAACTGACATGCATCTTGGTAGATCATGGATTGATGCGTAAGAATGAGGCTCAGGAGGTTCTTACATTATTCCGTGATCACTATAATATAGAGCTTATTCACGTTAATGCTGCTGATGTGTTTCTTAATGCTTTAGAAGGTGAGATAGATCCAGAAAAAAAACGCAAAACAATTGGTCGTCTTTTTATTGAAGTTTTTGAAGAAGAAACGAAAAAAATAGGAGGTGCAGAGTTTTTAGCACAAGGAACACTTTATCCAGATGTTATTGAGAGTGTATCTGCTATTGGGGAATCGGTAACCATTAAAAGCCATCATAATGTGGGAGGGTTACCAGAACAGATGAATATGAAGCTTGTAGAACCGTTGCGTGAACTCTTTAAGGATGAGGTTCGCTCGCTAGGGCGAGAGTTAGGGCTACCGGAGCAATTTATTGGTCGCCATCCTTTTCCAGGTCCCGGCCTTGCAATTCGGTGTCCAGGTGCTGTAACACGTGAAAAATTAGAAATTTTACGCGAAGCAGATGCTATCTATCTTGAGGAAATCCGTAAAGCTGGTCTTTATGATGAAATTTGGCAAGCTTTTGCTGTTCTTCTTCCTGTTCAAACTGTTGGCGTGATGGGGGATGGTCGCACTTATGAATTTGTTTGTGCTCTTCGCGCTGTCACATCTGTAGATGGAATGACTGCGGATTTTTATCCTTATGATATGGCATTTTTAAGTAAGACAGCAGCACGTATTATTAACGAAGTTAGAGGAATTAATCGTGTTGTGTATGATGTAACCTCCAAGCCTCCTGGTACCATTGAATGGGAATAATTGAAATGAAGGATAAGCCTTTTTCAGAATAAAATATGACTGAGGGTTTGATATTCAGAAAAATGTAGAAAAAATCTTTAAAAATGATTGTGCATTTTCATGTGATATAAGTCTTTATCTGAAAATCTGTACGTCAATATATTGAAAAGTGAGAAGTATGAAATTTTGCATGTCTGAGAAAAAAATTGTTGCACATCGTGGTGGAGCTCATCTTTATCCTGAAAATACTCTTTCTGCATTTAATAATGCCATAGCGTTAGGTGTTGATGAAGTTGAATGTGATGTTCACTTACTGAAAAGCGGTGAGGTGGTTGTCTTTCACGATTTTTATCTAGAGCAATTGGTTGGCAAAAAGGGATATATTCACGACATCGATAATGAAACACGCAAACAACTCTGCGTGAAAGGAAGCCGAGAAGCACCTCCTTTATTAGAAGAGGTGCTTGATCTTCTAGCGCCAACGAATGTTGCGTTACATCTTGAAATCAAAACATGTGGTGAAGTGGAGCGTGAAACAATATTATCCCAAAAAGCGCTTGCGCTCATAAAAAGCCGCAATTTAACAGAACGGGTTTCTGCAATTAGTTTTGATCCTTTTATCCTTCGTCCTTTTATTGAAGCAGGAATACCATCTGGTCCATGTGTTGATAATTTTGAAGGTGATATGGACCGTCATTTTTCTGAATGGAAACAATTGGGATATTCTGATCTCAGTTTAAATGGTTCTATTGTTTCACAGAACTTTATTGAATCAGCTCTTGGGGCTGGTTTTACTGTAGGAGTATGGACGATCAACGGAAAAGCTCGGTTATCACATTGGCTTGATATGCCTGTACATTATATTACGACAGATCAACCTGATCTTGCATTGAAATTGCGAGCACAAAGGTAAAAAATATATATTTTATAAAAGAAACTCCTGTACCTTCATAAAGCTAGTATGATGGAAAAAATATCTAATATATAACAATAATACATTGATTTATAATGCTAATTAATAGTTTTTTCATATAAATAAGAGACCTTAATACGTCAGTTTCTCTTATTTCAAATATTTTTACAATGAATCAATCAAAATCATTCGTTTTCACATCACAAGCAGGGTTGGTGTGTGGATAAAAAATTATTGAGAAAAGAATAAAAATATTCATTTAACGTATTTCAAATGCAAGACTTGTTGAAGCGTGAGGGTCTCATATGATGATGTTCTTTTGCACTTTTATGAAGTGTAAAATGATGGCATACAAAAAGTCTTAGACACTTTAGTGGAGAGGCTTTATGGCTTATTTTATAGGAGCTATCATGAAATGTAGAGGTATTGAAAGATTTTTTAACAGCATGGAAATTGGTAATACAGTGTCATTTTGTTTTGCGTGAGGGGTGTGATCTCGTTACAGGGAAAGAGACTATTAGGCGCTCAAAATGATTTTTTTAATTTTAAGAGAAATTCTATTTGTCTCTTCGTTAATACATAAGAAAGCTTATAAAAGAAAATGAATAAATTTAAACAAATTCATTTGACCTTTTGGTGGTTCCTGTTTAAATGAGAGAATATGTTTCTGAAATAAAACTGTCATAGCATGTTCATGTGTAATACTATAAATTTAGGGGTAGTTTGTATTCCATCACTTCAGAAAGGGTGAACCATGAGTCGTTTTTATCTTTCCATAGCGGCCACGGTTGCTATCATAATGTCTACAGCGGGGGTGACAGCAAGTTTTGCACAGACAAAAATCAGCTTTTGGCATTCTATGAGTGGTGAATTAGGAAAGCAAACTGAAAGTCTTATTAACGATTTTAATGCGAGTCAGTCTGAATATAAAGTTATTTCTTCATATCGCGGTGAGTATGAAGAGGGTTTGATTTCACTCATTGCAGCATTTCGTGGAAAGAAACAGCCAGTGCTCGCTCAAATTTATGACGTTGGTACTGGAACTATGATGGCAGCAAAAGGCGCAATCTATCCATTTTATCAACTTATGGCTGATACAAAACAAGAGTTCGATTCTACAGATTATTTTCCTGCTATTAGTGGCTATTACTCCGATGAACAGGGGCGTATGGTTTCTATGCCATTCAATATTTCAACACCAATCCTTTATTATAACAAAGATATCTTTAAAAAAGCAGGGCTTGATCCAGAACAGCCTCCTAAAACGTGGCAAGATATAGAAGATTTTTCCAAAAAAATTCTTGAGACTAAAGCGGCAACGTGTGGTTTTACAATGACTTATGCCGCTCAATGGATTGGTATAGAAAACTTTTCAGCGTTGCATAATGTTCCTTTTGGAACGAAGGAAAATGGCTTTAAAGGATTTGATTCAGAACTTACATTTAATGGACCTTTACAAGTACATATGTGGACTGACCTAAAAAAGTGGTCTGATCAAGGTATTTTCCGCTATGGTGGTCCTGCTGGCGCATTAGATTCAACACCAATGTTTATGGCACAAAATTGTGCAATTTTAATGCAATCTTCAGGATCATATGCTGGAATTGTTTCTGAAGCTCAGTTTAATGTGGGGGTTGGTATGCTACCGTACTATAAGGATGTAGAAGGAGCACCGCAAAATTCAGTTATTGGGGGAGCTTCTATTTGGACGTTTAAGGGCCATACCGCAAAGGAATATGCGGGGGCAGCCGCTTTTCTTAAATTTCTTTCAAAAACAGAAAATCAAGCAAGATGGCATCAGGAGACAGGTTATCTTCCAACCACAAAAGCAACTTATGAATTGAGCAAAAAACAACATTTCTATGAGAAAACGCCAGGTGCCGATATAGCTATCAAGCAGATCAATCTTAATCCACCAACAGTTAACTCAAAAGGGATAAGATTTGGTAATTTACCACAAATCCGTGCCATTCTTGATCAAGAGTTGGAAGCTGTTCTTAGTGGTTCAAAAACACCGAAAGATGGTTTAGATGAGACCGTTAAACGTGGAAATAAACTTTTGCGTGAATTTGAAAAATCTAATCATTAATTTCGTTTTATTGTTAAACATTAAAGACTCAACAAAAACAGTTGAGTCCTTTTTGTTTGTCTTTTTAAAGTCTCTACATTTAAAGAGCCCTACGAATGCAAGAAAAACATGCATATTTTAAAAATAGTCTCCTTTCTTACGGATTGCTTTTTCCTCAGCTTCTTGTGACTTTTTTGTTTTTCTTTTGGCCTGCTGCTCAAGCAATAAAATCATCTTTTGAGCGTGAAGACCCTTTTGGCTTTACAGCAACCTTTATTGGTTTTGAAAATTATCTAACCGTTCTTTCTGATCCTGCTTATCTGCAATCACTTCTTACAACCGCAGTATTTTCCATCTCAGTTACTGTCGTATCAATGACAATATCGCTTCTTTTAGCTGTCTGTGTTGATCGTGTCATCTGTGCAAAAAAGGCTTATACAATGCTTTTGCTTTGGCCCTATGCTGTTGCTCCAGTATTGGCAGGTATATTATGGTTGTTTATCTTTCATCCCACTATTGGGATTATCCCTTTTCTTCTCGAAAAAATAGGGGTTTTATGGAATTATCGTATTAATGGCAATCAAGCGATGCTTCTTATTGTCATTGCGGCTAGCTGGAAACAGATTTCTTACAATTTTCTCTTTTTTCTTACAGGTCTTCAGTCCGTTCCGCGTTCTCAAATAGAAGCCGCAGCTATTGATGGTGCTGGTCCCTTTAAACGATTTTGGACGGTGGTCTTTCCGCAAATTTCACCAACGACATTTTTTCTTCTTATCGTTAATGTCAATTATGTTATGTTTGATACTTTTGGTATCATTGATAGCACAACTTCTGGAGGTCCTGCGCGTGCAACGAGCATCCTCGTCTATAAAGTATATGATGATGGCTTTAGAAATCAAATAATCGGTGCATCGGCAGTACAATCAACACTATTGATGTTGATGGTTATTGTCTTAACGTTTATCCAATTTCGCTGGATTGAGCGTCGTGTACAATATTAGGAAATAAGTTATGGTTGAAAATCGCCCTGTTTTGAAATTTCTAACCCATATAACGCTTATTGTTGGTATTATCATTATTTGCTTTCCAGTTTATGTTGCTATCATTGCATCAACTCATAGTTCAGCAGCATTTAACTCAGGAACACTTCCTCTTTTGCCTGGGAAGTATGCTCTGGAAAATTATAAAACAATCTTTGGTGATGGCCTTGCACAGCTGGGTTTGCCCAACCTCTGGCCACTCTTAATGAATTCACTCATTATGGCTCTTGGGATTAGTATTGGAAAAATTATTATTTCACTTTTGTCTGCTTATGCAATTGTTTACATGCGTTTTCCCTTCCGAAAAACTGCTTTTGTTCTTATTTTTGTTACATTGATGCTCCCTGTCGAAGTTCGTATTCTTCCAACCTATGAGATTGTTGCGAAATTGGGGATGGTTAACACTTATAGTGGAATGATTATTCCACTTATTGCATCTGCAACTGCTACATTTTTATTTCGCCAGTTTTTTTTGACTGTTCCAGATGAACTCTTAGAGGCGGCACGTGTTGATGGTGCAGGTCCAGTTAAATTTTTTAAGGATATTCTTCTTCCTCTTAGTAAAAGCAATATCGCTGCTTTATTTATCATTATGTTCATTTATGGATGGATACAATATCTCTGGCCTCTTATCATCACAACGGATCAAAATCATCAAACGATCCTTATTATTTTAAAACAGCTTATTGTCGAATCACTTCAACATGATCCTCAATGGAATATACTCATGGCAGTATCGGTTGTTGCCATGGTTCCCCCTGTTCTTGTTGTTATCTTCATGCAGCGGCTTTTTATCAAAGGCCTTATTGAAACGGAGAAGTAATTGTGGCCATAATCCAGTTATCAAATATAAAAAAACAGTATGACAACGGCATTCTGGTCATTGATGATTTAAACTTAACTATTGCCGATAAAGAACTTCTTGTTCTTGTTGGTCCTTCAGGGTGTGGAAAATCAACCTTATTACGTATTATTGCAGGGCTTGAACAAGTTACCTCAGGTGAACTACGTATTGATAACGAACGTATCAATGATCGTGAACCCGCTGATCGTGATGTTGCTATGGTTTTTCAAAATTATGCTCTTTATCCCCATATGACAGTTCGTGGAAATTTAGAATATGGTCTTAAAAATCGAAAAACCCCTAAAGAAGAAATTAAAAAACGTATCGCACATGCTGCAAAACTTTTGGAAATAGAACCATTTCTTGATCGTAAACCACGACAATTATCAGGAGGACAACGCCAGCGTGTAGCAATGGGGCGTGTGATTGTACGTCAACCCCGTGTTTTTCTCTTTGATGAACCTCTTTCAAATCTTGATGCAAAATTACGGGCACAAATGTGTATTGAGATAAAAACACTACAGCGTTCATTAGGAACAACCAGCCTCTATGTTACCCATGATCAACTAGAAGCTATGACATTAGCTGATAGAATAGTCGTTTTGAATAAAGGAGCTATCGAGCAAATTGGAACACCAATGGAAATTTACGATACTCCAGCAACAACATTTGTTGCTGATTTTATTGGTTCTCCTCCTATGAATTTTCTTGATCGCCATGTCTTAGAACAACATTTTGGGCATTCATTTACTTATAGCGAAGAAACAGATCTTTTAGCCTTCAGACCTGAGATAATCTTATTGGGCGAACATCCAGATAAAGGACCAGTCTTTCACACAAAAATTGAGCTTATCAAGCCTATTGGAACAGGTTGCCATGTTTTAACGCGTTGGAATGGTATCATCTTTACGATTGAAATAAAAGAGCGCTTGACACACGACTATGGTCAAAAACTAAGTTTCACTGTTGCTCATCAGAATTTTCATACTTTTAATAAAAACACAGGAAAGCGCACAAATAATAAGTAAGCATTAATTGATGTGATACGACTCTCTTTTATGCTGCGTCATGATAATGTTGTGTTTTGACTTTCTCGATTACATTCACAAAATCAGAGTATAACCGATGAGATTAAAAATAAAATTTTAAAAGTTTTGGTAATGGTCCATTGTCACATGATGTTGAGAATATTCGAAACACTCATATAATGAAATCTTGCACTTTTATGGTCTATAAGAAGGATATTATTTTCAAACATCAAACATAATAAAGTTCTTTTCATTGTAGAAAAACATCAAGAGATAATAACCATTTATTAACCATATTTCTTCTCATTTAGAAAGGTACTTTATCAATAAAAAACAATCTATTATTATATATTTCCTGATGTAATAATTTATGTATCTTATAAAGAATGAATAAGAAAAATAGAGAGAGAAAATTATTCATAGATGATGGCACTATGCACCTTATATCTTAACTTTGATCCATTTTAGCATCTATAGGGTATAAATTTTTTCTGTAAAATCAACTTTGTTTTATATCATTGTCACCAATCATGAGGATTGAGTATTATTGGTAACATAATCATAGATCTATGATTTTATGAATTTTTTCTTCTCTCTTTCGTAGAAGATTTTTTAAGGTTTCGTGATAGCATCAATGATGGTATTTACATTATGTTCCATCATATCGAGATAAGTTGCTGCAGGGCCATTTTTGTTTGACAATGCATCAGAATAAAGTGTTCCACCAATTGTTAAACCTGTTTCTTTTGCAATCTGTTTTATGAGACGGGGATTAGAGATATTTTCAACGAATAGGGCAGCTGCTTTATTCGCTTTAATTTGTTTGATAAGCTTGGCTACATCGGCTGCGGTTGCTTCAGCTTCTGTTGAAGCACTTTGAGGGGCAAGGATAGTAAAACCATATTCCTTGGCAAAATAGCCAAAGGCATCATGAGATGTGATAATGATACGTTTATCTTTAGGAATGGCAGCAATTTTTGTTTTCAGGGTATCTTGTGCTATTTTAAGTTTTTGAATGTAGGTTTCGGCATTTTTTTTGTAGCTGGTACAGGATTGTGGATCGATTTTACAAAAAGCAGCAGCGATATTCTTCACATAGATTTCGACATTGGGAATTGTTTGCCAAGCGTGTGGATCAATAACGCTGTGATGATGGGCATCATGTTCTTGTTTTTTCATTTCGAGAGGGGGTATATTATCACTAACTTTGACAAGAAGTGCTTTTGTACCGCTTGCTGTGATGAGGCGGTCAATGAACCCCTCTAAATGAAGTCCGTTGATGAAAATAATTTGAGCATTTCTAAGAGCTTGAGCATCATGAGGAGTAGGTTCATAAGTGTGGGTATTCGCATTGGGACCTACAAAAGTGGTCATAGAGATATGGTTGTCTCCTACATTTTTTACGAGATCTGCGAGAATGGAAAAGCTCGCAACAACTTTTATTTTATTGTGTGCAGAAGCAGAAAATGGAGAAAGGGCAAGCAATAAAGCTCCAAGAAGAGCAAATTTTTGAGCAAACTTAGGCACATTTTTTTCCTTAAAGTGAGGAGGTATAGAAGAGGTGGGGAAACCATGTTACAATAAAGCCACGTGGGCTTATCAAACAGGAAACAAGATAAATAAATCCTGCGGCCATGATGATAGCTGGGCCGGAGGGAAGTGAAAGATGAAAAGAAAGCAGGAGACCACATACGCTAGAAATGATTCCAAAAAGAGTGGAAAGCGCGCAAATAGGGCCTAGCCGTGAAAACCAAAAACGGGCTGTAATGGCTGGAATCATCATAATGCCAACGGAGAGTAATGTTCCTAGTGATTGAAAGCCTCCAACCAGATTCAACACCACAAGTCCAAGCAATGAAATATGAATATATTTACTCAATGGAGAGAGTGATTTAAAAAAGAGGGGGTCAAAGCTTTCTAAAACGAGTGCACGCCAAAAAATACAAAGGCTGCAGAGTGTAATCAGCATTATAGTAGTGATTAACCAAAGGGCTTGTGCATCAAGTGCAAGAACCGATCCGAATAAGAGATGAAGCAACTCAATTGTTGAGTCTTTCAGTGAGATAATAATAACACCTGACGCGAGTGCAATAAGATAAAAGACGGTCATTGATGCATCTTCTTTCTGAAAGCTGTTTCGTGAAATCAAAATGGTTGCTAAAGCAACAATAATACCAGCGAAGATGCCACCAAGAGTCATAGATATGAGGGAAAAACCACAAATCAGAAAAGCAGTTGCAACACCAGGAAGAATGGCATGAGAAATAGCATCTCCTGTCAAGCTCATTCCACGGAGCATCAAAAATACACCAACAGGACAAGCGCTAATAGACAGGAAAATAGAACCGATAAGGGCGTTTTGCATAAATTGGAAATCAACAAAGGGGGCAAGAAAAAATGCATACACGTCTTATAACCTAAGAAAGAGAGGATCATTGATGGGAAGATTTTGTTTTTGTGCGCTAATAGGGAAAGAATTGGATGTGAGAGATGGCATAACGTGATGAATGGTGTTGTTTAAAAACTGTGTTGTTTCTCCATAAAAGGCGTTTTGTTGATCAATTTGAATCATTTGGGGGAAAAATTCTTGCACGATGAGAGGGTTATGGAGTGCGGTGAGAATTGTGCGTCCTTGCTGTTGCCAGCATGTAATCAGTGCAAGAAGATCTTTTTGGGTATTATGATCTACACCATTGAAAGGTTCATCAAGCAAAATAATATTGGCATCTTGTACAATGATACGTGCAAAAAGAGCGCGTTGCAATTGCCCGCCTGATAATGTTTCAAGCGAACGGGGTGCGAGTTCTGTAAGCCCAACCATTTTAAGAGCATTTTGAATCTTAGAATCATAAGGGCGCTGGTTTTTCCATAATCCACAAAAAGACCACAATCCTGTTTTTACAAGCGTTTTCACATCAATTGGAAATGTTTGATCTACATCACATTGCTGAGCAAGATAAGCAATGCGGCTTTTTTTTGGTTTTGTAATTTTTCCTTTAAGAGGTTTAATCAATCCGGCGATGGCTTTTAGCAGTGTTGATTTTCCAGCGCCATTATCACCTGTTATTGCAACCAATGAACCAGCTTTTAACTTTGCTGAAAAGTTCTTTATTGCTATTCTATTCCTATAGCCTAATGTTGTCTTATTGAAGTGCAGATCCATATTTTTTACCATCATTGCTTATTATTTGGGAAACTATGTAATAATATAACGTTTGTCAACAAAATGTTATATTATTACATAGTTTTGAGTACTGAAAATTTTAGTGTGAAGATCGTGGAAAATTAAAAATAATAATTGAATTCACCTTGACGAAAGAGAGAGAGTATATACTATATATAGTATCAAAATGATTGGTGATTCTAAATAAGCACAAGAGAGGGTGTTAGTGTGTTTCGTTTGGTATCTAAGTTATTTCCATTATTGTAAAGAGTTTATTGGCCAAAGGTATAGCAGTATTTTTACTGAAGAATCTCTTTTGGAAGGATTCCCTTTCGTTTTTGTAATTGATTTTTGCCGTAAAAGAGTAAAACAGAGCTCTTGAAAAACGGTGGTTTAGAACGTTAGTTTTTTAGACAGCAGGAGGGAATTGTAATGCAAACAAAAGATTGTTTTATAACTAGGGGGCTTTGCCATTTAAGTTGTAGAATAATCGCTTATTCTCATCATAGTTTTTGAAGTTATTTGATGAGGAATTCTGTTATGTTCAGGAAGCAGTGTATTATTTGAAAATAACCACATGTTTTGCGTACAATTTCTGTTTTTTGTTATTCTTGAGTACCTATAAAATTATTAGATTGACCTTTCAGGGTTGATTGTTTGGAATTGTGAAAGTTGAAGAAAATGTCGATCACTATTTATAGCAAACCATCTTGTGTCCAATGTGATGCTACACGCCGCGCTTTTGATGCAAAAGGCATTCATTATCGTGTTGTTGATATTTCTTGTGATGAACAAGCATACAGTTTTGTTCAATCTCTGGGGTATCGTCAGGTTCCTGTCGTTGTTTGTGGTGAAAATCATTGGTCTGGTTTTAGACCAGATATGATTAGTGGTCTTTGTGCTTAATGGGGCTTATTGTTTATTATTCGAGTGCAACGGGTAATACAGAACATTTTGTCTCGCAGCTTGGTCAACGACTCTTCAAAATTGATAAAAGAAAGCCTTCTGCATTGGTTGGTGAACCTTATGTATTGGTTGTTCCTACATATGCAGATGGCGAAGGAAGAGGGGCCGTGCCGAAAGCCGTTGTCCAGTTTCTTGATGAAGCTGAGAACCGAAAATTAATTTGTGGTGTTATTGGCGGTGGGAATCGTAATTTTGGTCGCTATTATAATTTAGCAAGTAAAATTATTGCTGAAAAATGTTGTGTACCTTGCCTTTATCGTTTTGAGCTGCGTGGAACTGATGAAGACGTTATTTATGTAAAAAAGGGATTGGAAAGATTTTGGAAACAATTGGTATAGGACAATCGCAGAAATCGGATCAGATTACAGATTATCATGCGTTGAATGCAATGCTTAATCTTTATGATGAAAATGGTCATATTCAATTTGATATGGATCGGCTTGCTGCACGGCAATATTTTCTTCAGCATGTTAATCAAAATACAGTTTTTTTTCATAACCTGAAGGAAAAAATAGATTACTTAATAGAAGAAGGTTATTATGAAAAAGCTTTATTTGAGCTTTATGATTTTTCTTTTATTAAAAAGCTTTTTAAACGTGCTTATGCATTTAAGTTTCGTTTTCCTACCTTTTTAGGCGCATTTAAGTACTATACCAGCTATACACTGAAGACTTTTGATGGGAAACGTTATCTTGAACGTTATGAAGATCGTGTCTGTCTTGTGGCTTTATATTTGGCACAAGGGAATAAAGCTCTTGCTGAAAGTTTTGTGGATGAAATTATTACAGGACGTTTTCAACCGGCAACACCGACATTTTTAAATGCTGGGAAAAAACAACGAGGTGAATTGGTTTCGTGTTTTTTGCTACGTGTTGAAGATAATATGGAATCGATAGGTCGTGCGGTTAATTCGGCTTTGCAGCTTTCAAAACGTGGTGGAGGTGTGGCGCTTTGTTTAACGAATTTGCGGGAAGCTGGAGCGCCAATTAAGCAAATAGAAAATCAGTCCTCAGGTGTTTTACCAGTGATGAAACTTTTGGAAGATTCTTTTTCTTACGCCAATCAGCTTGGGGCACGTCAGGGGGCTGGAGCTGTTTATTTGCATGCTCATCATTTAGATATTATGAAGTTTTTGGATACAAAGCGTGAAAATGCTGATGAAAAAGTTAGAATTAAAACGCTTTCGCTTGGTGTTGTTATTCCTGATATTACTTTTGAGCTTGCACGGAATAATGAGGATATGTATCTCTTCTCATCGTATGACATCGAGCGTGTGACAGGTAAGCCCTTTAGCGATATTTCTTTAACGGAGCATTATCGTTCTTTTGTTGATAATGCAAAGATTCGTAAAAAGAAAATAAGTGCACGCGTTTTTTTCCAGACATTAGCGGAAATTCAATTTGAGTCGGGCTATCCCTATATTTTATTTGAGGATACTGCTAATCGATCGAATCCGATAGCTGGGCGCATAAGTATGAGCAATTTATGTTCAGAAATTTTGCAGGTGAGTGAGGCGAGTGAACTGGAGACAGATTTAACTTATCGCACGATTGGAAGTGATATATCCTGTAATCTTGGATCCATGAATATTGCCAAAGCAATGGAAAGTCCTGATTTTGGACAGACCGTGGAATCTGCTGTTCGCGCTCTGACTGCTGTTTCGGATATGAGCAATATTGATTGTGTGCCTTCCATTGCGAAAGGCAATGCTGAAAGTCATGCGATTGGTTTGGGACAAATGAATTTGCATGGGTTTCTAGCGCGTGAGCAGATCTATTATGGGTCTCCAGAAGCGATTGATTTTACCAATATCTATTTTTATATTGTGACATATCACGCCATACGTGCTTCCAATTTAATTGCGCGCGAACGTCAAGAAATGTTTGCAGGGTTTGAAAAATCAGCTTATGCAGATGGACGTTTTTTCGAGAAATATATTGAAAGAGAATGGAAACCGCAATTTGCGCTTGTGCAAGAGCTTTTTGAGCGGAACAATATTGTTATTCCAAGTCAAAAGGATTGGCAGGAACTCAAGGATTTAGTTGTTGAGTACGGGCTTTATAATCGCAATCTACAGGCAGTTCCTCCCACGGGATCTATCTCCTATATTAATCATGCCACTTCCTCTATTCATCCGATTGCTTCAAAAATCGAAATTCGCAAAGAGGGAAAAATTGGGCGCGTTTATTATCCCGCTCCTTATATGGATAATACGAATTTGAATTTTTACCAAGATGCTTATGAGATTGGCCCTGAAAAAATTATAGATACCTATGCTGCGGCAACACAGCATGTTGATCAAGGTCTTTCATTAACATTATTTTTTCCTGATACGGCTACTACACGTGATATTAATCGCGCACAAATTTATGCCTGGAAAAAGGGGATAAAAAGTATTTACTATGTACGATTACGGCAAGTAGCATTGAGTGGAACAGAAGTAGATGGCTGTGTTTCGTGTAGTTTATAGGAGATCATCGTATGACCAAGATTACAACCAAAAATCCTGTTGTGTGTGCTGTTAATTGGAATAGATTACATGATGAGAAAGATCTTGAAGTATGGAACCGCTTAACTGGAAATTTTTGGTTGCCTGAAAAGGTTCCGCTTTCCAATGATATTCCCTCATGGTCAAGCTTAACGGATGAAGAACGCAAGCTAACAATTCGTGTTTTTACAGGATTAACGCTTCTCGATACAATTCAAAATACTGTAGGAGCCATTTCACTGTTGGCTGATGCGATAACAGAGCATGAGGAGGCAGTTTTAACGAATATTGCATTTATGGAAGCGGTTCATGCACGTTCTTATTCCTCTATTTTTTCAACCCTTTGCTCGACGGTAGAAGTTGATGATGCATTTAGATGGTCGGAAGAAAATATTCATTTGCAGAAAAAGGCTAGATTAGTACTTGAACGTTATGAAGCAAATGATCCACTCAAGAAAAAAATTGCTTCTACTTTACTGGAAAGCTTTTTATTTTATTCTGGTTTTTATTTACCAATGTATTGGGCCAGCCGAGCTAAGTTAACCAATACAGCAGATCTCATTCGACTGATCATTCGTGATGAAGCTGTTCATGGTTATTATATAGGTTATAAATTCCAATTAGGCTTTGCAAAGCTTGATGAAGCCAAAAAGCAAGAAATTAAAGATTTTGCTTTTAACTTGCTCTTTGACCTTTATCATATCGAGTGCAAATATACTGAAGATCTTTATGATGCACTTGGATTGACGGAAGATGTTAAAATTTTTCTCCATTATAATGCAAACAAGGCTTTAATGAATTTGGGTTTTGAAGCTCTTTTCCCACCTGAGGTTTGTCATGTTAACCCCGCTATTTTGGCAGCTTTATCACCAAACTCTGACGAAAATCATGACTTTTTTTCAGGGGCTGGTTCTTCTTATGTCATTGGTAAGGCGGTTGCTACTACGGATGATGATTGGGAATTTTAATATTTGCATGTAAACAGAAGAGCGCGAGGTATCCCACAGAGATCTTTGCGCACTTCTAAACATTGAAAACCATTTTTTTCAAACAGATTGCAAACTTCATTTTCTTGAGAGAAACCAATTTCAACAGCGACATAGCCGTTTTCTTTTAAGTGGTTGGCTGCTTCATGGGCGAGTTTTCGATAAAAATCAAGACCATCTTCCCCTCCTATCAGAGCGCGCAATGGATCATATAAGCGCACTTCTTTTGCAAGTTTTTTGATATCTTTTGCGGGAATATAAGGTGGATTGGAAATAATGAAATCAAAGCGATCTGCGACAGAATCAAACCAGTCGCTAAGAAGAGGTGTGAAGCGGTGTGCTACTTCAGCATTTTTTGCATTTTTTTTCGCTGTTTTAAGGGCATCTTCAGAAATATCGACTGCCACCGCATAGGATTGGGGAATTTGTTTAAGGAGTGCAATGGCAATGGCGCCACTTCCTGTTCCCATATCAAGGAATGTTGTTCTTCTTGAATTTTCGACCTGTTTTTGGAGAAAAGGGAGAACAAGATCTATCAGCGTTTCTGTATCAGGGCGTGGTTCTAACGTCTCTTGAGACAATGTAAAAGATATACCATAAAATTCTCGTGCTCCTATAATACGGTAGACGGGTTCGCCTGCAATACGCCGTTGTAAAGCTTGTTCTATTTGTATAATATGCTCAGAAGATAGATGCATATCTGGTTGAGAAATTCTTTCAGCAGCATTTATTCCTGTTATCCATTCAACGAGTATTTTCGCATCGAGATTGGCTTCAGCAATTCCTTTCGTGCGCAATTTTTCTTGCATTTGCTGGATGACATTCTTGAAAGAATATTTACTCAATTATTATCCATTTCCATCAGCAGTGTTGTTTGATGATCTGAGATGAGTGCATGAATAAGCTCATCAAGATCTCCCTCTAGAATGCGATCAAGCTTATACAAGGTTAGATTAATACGGTGATCCGTGACGCGTCCTTGTGGAAAATTATAGGTACGAATACGTTCTGAACGATCACCAGAACCAACTTGACTTTTACGGGAAGCTGAACGTTCACTTTCCGCTTTTTGTCGTTCGATATCGAATAAGCGTGCCCGTAAAATTTGAAGGGCTCGTGCTCGGTTCTGATGTTGTGATTTTTCTGCTTGTACGACCATAATTCCTGTTGGAATATGCGTGATACGAACAGCTGAATCCGTTGTATTAACATGCTGTCCTCCTGCTCCAGATGCACGCATTGTGTCGATACGAATATCTTCAGGACGAACATCGATATCAATTTCTTCAGCCTCTGGAAGCACAGCAACGGTAGAAGCAGATGTATGGATACGTCCACCTGTCTCTGTTTCGGGGATACGTTGCACACGATGAACCCCTGATTCATATTTCAATTTAGAAAAGACTCCTTTTCCTGAAATGGTAGCAATAATCTCTTTATATCCACCAACTTCCCCCTCACTGATTGAAATAACCTCTACTTTCCAATTGTGAGCATGGGCATAACGTTCATACATGCGGAAAAGATCACCGGAAAAAAGTGCTGCTTCTGATCCACCCGTTCCTGCTCGAATTTCAACAATAGCGTTTTTTTCATCAGCAACATCTTTAGGCAAAAGCAGAATTTGGAGTTCTTTTTCAAATTGCTCTACTTTTTTATATAACGATGGTAGCTCTTCTTGGGCAAGATTACGCATCTCTATATCTGTTTGTTTATCGTTGATAATCGTTTCTAATTCTGTAATCTCTTCGTAAAGAGCATTTAATGCGCGTATAGAGGCAATAACGGGTTGTAGTTCTGCATATTCAGAAGCTAATTTGACATATGTTTCAGCATTTGGATTCGTCGTCATTTGGCTTTCAATTATTTCAAAGCGCTTTTCAAGCTGTCTCATACGATCTTGTGGCAAAGAAACCATGATAATATTGGCCTAATTTTTCATAATACAATTTTTATAGTATTTTGTTGCAATGATTTTTTGTTATAATATTGGCAATGAATTACCGCATAGCATCATACAAAAAGAGGTAATAAAGCAATTTTTTTTTTTTGCCAATGAAAACTATTATATTTTAAAGGTAAATTTTTATAAAATTTGATTTGCCAGAGGTCTTTTATCTAATGATATATAATCATTTTTTTAAGAGTTTTTTTCCGTAAAGCTCAAGGCGATGATTAATAATATCATAGCCAAGGGATTTTGCAATTTCCTCTTGCAGTTTTTCAATAACATCAGAATGAAACTCGATAACTTGTCCTGTTTCTATATCAATGAGATGATCATGATGTTGCCCATCTGCTTGTTCAAAACGAGATGGACCACCACTAAAAGTATGCCGATGGATTGTTCCATTTCCTTCTAATGTTTTCATGGTTCGATAAACCGTCGAGAGTGAAATACTCGAATCCACTTTGTTTGCACGCTGAAAAATTTCAAATGCATTGGGATGATCATTTGTATCATTCAAAATATCAAGAATAATACGTCGTTGGCGTGTTACTCTTAAACCAGCTGTGCGCAATTCTTGCTCATAATTTCGCTTTTTATTCATTTGCATAGTTTGCTTTTCAAACAAAGGTTCCATGACAGTGTTTGTATTTTTTCTCTGAACCGCAAGGACAACGCTCATTACGTCCAACTTTTCCCCATGTGGTTATATCATTAGGGTCACGATCTTGTGGATTAACAAATCTATTTTCTTGTGATCTTGCCCATAAGGTGGGACCATTTTCTTGACTTTGATCATTAAAGATAGAAGAAGCAGCATCAGTTTGCTCAGGCATGGTCGGTTCTGTGGAGTGTTGAATAATTTCAAAGCGCATAAGTTTAGAAGTGACAATTTTGCGCAAATTTTTCAACATACTTTGAAAGAGTTCAAAAGATTCTGTCTTATATTCATTGAGTGGATCCCGTTGAGCATAACCACGAAAACCAACAACAGAACGCAAATGATCTAGACTTACCAGATGTTCACGCCATAACGTGTCAATAGTTTCGAGCAATACTGCTTTGTGAAAATAAGCCATAACTTCTGGAGAGTAACGTTCAGTACGCTCATTTTCAAGTTTTGTAACAGCATCTGAGATACGCTCTAGAATTTGCTCTTCGGCAATTCCGTCTTCTTTTGCCCATTCTTCCACTGGAAGCTCAAGATTAAAGAGGTGTTGAAGCTCTTCTTCGAGAGTTTTTGCATCCCATTTTTCAGAATATGTCCCTGAAGGAATATAGGCCTCTACAAGATCCTCTACGACTTCATCGCGCATTTCATGGATCATTTCTGTTAAATCATCTGCGTTCATGACCTCCATACGCTGTTCAAAAATAACCTTGCGTTGATCATTCATGACATCATCATATTTTAGCAGATTTTTACGAATTTCAAAGTTTCGTGCTTCGACCTTTTTTTGTGCTTTTTCAAGGGCTTTATTAATCCATGGATGGATAATGGCTTCATTTTCTTTCAATCCAAGTTTTTGCAGCATACCATCCATACGGTTAGAGCCAAAGATACGCATAAGATCATCTTGAAGAGAGAGAAAGAATTTTGAGCGACCAGGATCACCTTGGCGACCAGAACGTCCACGAAGCTGGTTATCAATACGACGGCTTTCATGACGTTCAGTAGCGATAACATAAAGCCCTCCAGCTGCTAAAGCTTTTTCTTTAAGCTTCTGAACATCTTTTTTGATTTCTTCAATTTTAGCTGTGCGCTCTGGACCTTCAGGGATATCCTGTAACTCTTGCCGGATGCGCATTTCAACATTACCACCAAGCTGTATATCCGTACCGCGTCCCGCCATGTTGGTTGCGATGGTGAGAGCTCCAGGAACTCCTGCTTGCGCAATGATGTATGCTTCTTGCTCGTGATAGCGAGCATTTAAGACTCTAAAACCGGTAATGCCCTCTTTTCGCAAACGCTCTGCCAATTGTTCTGACTTTTCAATAGAGGTTGTTCCAACAAGAATAGGCTGTTCTTTTTCGTGTGCTTGACGGATATCACGCACAATTGCTCGATATTTCTCTTCTGCTGTTCGATAAATCTCATCATCTTCATCAATACGTTGTATTGGCAAATTTGTAGGGACTTCAACAACGTCAAGACCATAAATATTTCTGAATTCTTCGGCTTCTGTTGTTGCCGTTCCAGTCATGCCAGATAATTTTCTATACATACGGAAGTAATTTTGGAAAGTGATGGAAGCAAGTGTCTGGTTTTCTGGTTGAATAGCAACATGCTCTTTAGCTTCTAAAGCTTGATGAAGTCCTTCAGAATAACGTCGCCCAGGCATCATTCGCCCTGTAAATTCGTCAATAATAACGATTTCATCATTGCGAACAATGTAATCTTTATCGCGAGCAAACAGTTTATGGGCTTTTAGAGCATTATTGACATGATGAACGATAGCGACATTTTCTATGTCATAAAGACTTTCACCTTTAAGATGCCCAGCTTGTTCAAGCAGTTTTTCAATTTTTTCAGTACCAACTTCGGTAAAGGTCGTTGTTTTTTGTTTTTCGTCTATTTCATAGTCCTCTGGAGTTAAGGCAGGAATAAATGTATCAATAAGGTTATAGAAGTCAGTACGATCTTCTAGAGGACCAGAAATAATAAGGGGGGTACGGGCTTCATCAATAAGAATCGAATCAACTTCATCGACAATTGCGTAATGATGTCCACGTTGGACCATTTGACTACGATCGAAGGCCATATTATCCCGCAAATAATCAAAACCTAGTTCATTATTTGTGGCGTAGGTGATGTCGCATGCATAGGCCTCTCGGCGGGCATCACTATCAAGGTCATGAAGAATCACGCCCGTTGTAAGTCCTAGAAAACTAAAAATTTTTCCCATTGTTTCAGCATCACGACTAGCGAGATAATCGTTTACTGTCACAACATGAACGCCTTTACCCTCCAATGCATTGAGATAAATTGGTAGAGTTGCCATTAATGTTTTACCTTCACCTGTACGCATTTCAGCTATGCCACAGTCGTGAAGGACCATTCCACCAATAAGTTGTACGTCAAAAGGACGCATGTCATAAACACGTTTTGCGGCTTCACGAACAGTTGCGAAAGCTTCTGGTAAGAGCAAATCAACACTTTCACCTTCACGAAGACGTTTACGAAAGGCATCTGTTTTTTGGCAAAGCTGCTCATCACTTAATTTTACGAATTGTTCTTCCAAAGCATTAATTTGTGCAACTTTTTGGCGGAGTGCTTTGAGATGTCGCTCATGAGCAGAACCAAAAAACTTACGGGCAAAAACACCTAAACTGACCATCTCTGGCCCTTTCTTTTAATTGTTGTCACTCTTGTTGGGTAATTCATACGCTTTCCCCATACTCTACATTTTTTTCAAGTTATCTGATATCATTAGAGACATCATGAAATGCAGATGGTACCATTATACTTGCTGGTGTGCAATTTTCCACTTTAATTGTAAAGTAGAGATAAGAGGCTAAGCGCTCTATGTCAACTTTAAGTATGCTATTTAATTGATACAATACAAAGTAATTTAAGATACAATATGTCATTTTTCTCTATTATCATGTTTTTCATCTGCATTAGATAGGATTGGAGAAACTGAGATAAAAGGACAATTTTATACTTTTTTGAAATAAATTACCAATTTATTTCTCTATGTTTAAAGATTAAAGTGTTATGGTAAAGAAAATTGGAATCTTGAACCTGCCTTCATTTTTAAGGAGTATATTTATGAAATTTAACTTTATCACGCTGTTTTTAGCATCAACTTTATTGGCAAGTACAAGTTTAGGGGTGAAAGCCCAAGAAGGTTTGAATTCATCGTCGAATGATTTAAAGACTTTAGAGAAAGCTTCTGAAAAATCCGTTTCTCCTTCTCATATTATGGCGATTATTGATGGGAAAAATATTACAGCAGGCCAATTAGATGATTTAGCGCTTGAAATAAATCCTAATTTAGCACGTTTTCCTGATGAACAACGCCGTATGATGGTTCTAAAAGCTTATTTAGATATGCAGGCACTTGCAAAAGCAGCAAGAAGCAAAGGTCTTGATAAGACAGAAGCTTACGATAAACGTATGGCAGTCATGCGTGACAATGTTCTTCAGCAGCTTTATTTTAAACAGGCGATTGTTGACAAAATATCGGACACTGATTTGGAAGCTCTTTATAAGCAAGAAGTTGCGGCTTTACCTAAAGAGGATGAGGTTAAAGCGCGTCATATTTTGGTCAAAACGAGAAAAGAGGCAGAAGCTATCATTAAGCATTTGAATAAAGGCGAAAATTTTGAAGAGATTGCAAAGAAAAGTTCAACAGATGGTTCTGCTGCCGTTGGGGGTGATCTTGGTTATTTTAGCCATGGTCAAATGGTCAAGCCTTTTGAAGATGCAGCATTTGGTTTGAAAGTTGGCGAATACACGAAACAACCCGTTGAAAGTCCTTTTGGTTGGCATATTATTAAATTAGAAGATCGTCGTGTAAAACAACCGCCTGCATTTGATGATGTTAAAGAGATGTTGCGGACACAGCTGATAAAAAAGCGCTATCAAGAACTGATTGTTGATTTGCGTAGCAAGATAGATGTGAAATACCCTGATCCTAATGTTACAAAAATCATGGAATCGCTTCATCAAAATGGGACGCTACTTCCCGATGAGACATCCGATGAAGAAGATACGGAGTAGCTAGGAAAAATAGGTGGATAGCCTCTTTAATAGATAATTTGCTAGGTTAGTTTTGTTCAAAAAAACTAGCAGTTTTCTATGAGAGGTTATTGATCTGCAATCATTTCATTCGTTTTTATAGAAAGCATATTGTGGTTTTGAAAATTTCTCCTTTGTCGCCTCAAAAGATCCAGGAGCTTTCTCCTTTATCTGGTGTACGGATAGCAACAGCTGAAGCTGGGATTAAATATAAAAATCGTACAGATCTTCTTTTCATCATATTCGATAAACCAGTGAGTGTGGCCGGTGTTTTTACCCGTTCAAAATGTCCATCTGCCCCTGTAGAGCATTGTCGTGCATCGCTTCCTCATGGGGTTGCGAGGGGGGTTATTGTGAATTCTGGAAATGCAAATGCTTTTACAGGAAGCAAAGGAAAGCACACAACCAATGCAATCATCTGTGCAGCAGCGAACGCTTTAAAGGTTAGAGAAGATGAAATTTTTATAGCTTCTACGGGTGTTATTGGTGAGCCAATGGATGCATCGGGTATTGTCAATCTGTTACCCAGTATGACAGAGACAGCAGAAGAGGGAAATTGGTTGGAAGCTGCAAAAGCCATAATGACAACGGACACATTTCCAAAACTTGCTACGTGCACTTTTGACTGTGGGGGAGAGCATGTTACCATTAATGGAATTGCAAAAGGTGCTGGTATGATTGCACCCGATATGGCGACAATGCTGTCATTTGTGGTTAGTGATGCTACCATTTCTTCGGATGCACTCCAATCCATGTTGTCAGAGGCGGTTCAGAGCTCTTTCAATTCAATCACGGTTGATAGCGATACCTCAACCTCAGATACACTCATGATGTTTGCGACAGGAAAAGAAAATTTTCCTTGCATTAGATGTAAAACAGATCCGCGTTATGAAGTGTTCTCAAAGCACTTGAGTGCACTTTTGCATGAGCTTGCGTTACAAGTGGTGTGTGATGGTGAAGGTGCTCGTCATTTAATTGAAGTTAATGTAATTGGTGCTACAACAAACGATGCTGCAAAAACGATTGCTCTCTCAATTGCAAATTCACCCCTTGTAAAAACAGCAATTGCCGGTGAAGATGCCAATTGGGGGCGGGTTGTTATGGCAGTGGGTAAGGCAGGTGTTGAAGTAGACCGTGATCTGTTAACGATTTGGTTTGGTGAACATCGTTTGGCGATTAATGGCGAACGAGATCCTGAGTATTGTGAAGAAGCAATAGGTACTTATATGCAAAGTAAACACATAACAATTCGTGTTGATATCGGTTTGGGTAATGGTACGGCGACAGTTTGGTCTTGCGATTTAACAAAAGAGTACGTTATGATCAACAGCGATTATAGAAGTTAACGAATGCACTTTATATTTAACAACTTATTATTTTCAGAGAAAATGGGGTATGTGAGCTCTTTTAGGAGCAGAGGGGATATGATAGAAAAGACAGTTATCTTTATGTTCCCTATTGGGGAGTGATATGTGTATAAAAAGTTCCATTCTTCTTGTTGTTGCATGCGCATTGTTCGATCAGAATAATCGTGTTTTGCTTACACAGCGTCCTGAAGGAAAATCACTGGCTGGTTTATGGGAGTTTCCTGGTGGAAAGGTTGAGCAAGGTGAAACTCCAGAAATTTCATTGATTCGTGAACTAGAAGAGGAGCTTGGTATTTATGTTCAACCAAATAATTTACACCCTTTAACGTTTGCGAGCCATAGCTATGAAACATTTCATCTCTTAATGCCATTGTATCTTTGTTACCATTATGAGGGCGTTGCGCAAGGACGAGAAGGGCAAAATTTAGAATGGGTTTTTATTAATGATCTTGATAAATACCCTATGCCTAATGCTGATAAACCATTGGTTCAGGTATTGAAAAATCATCTTCTTTAATGTGTTATAAGAAGCAAATATTGTTTAAATATAATTCAATATATTGATTTAAAATGATAATTTTAAATTTTCATGTTGAATGAGGAAGTTCAGAGTCGTAAAAATTTTTCTCATTTCAAATCTGTTTTATGTTAAATTAATCAAAACCATTCTTTTGCCCGTTCCAAGCGGAGAGGGTCATGTGGATAAAGTTATTTAAGAAAAAAATAAAATACGTGCTGAAAAAACGCTCTCCAACAACTAGGGGGTATCGCAATATTGAGAATGGGCAAAAGTGTATAATGGTTCCTTTGTACGCTTCATAAGCATAAAAATGGTGGTAGATAATGGATTTATACTTTTTGCGATTATCATTGAGAGATTGTCTTGGATGCACCGAAAAATATTAGGAGTATTTATTTCATAATAGCTTATGATTGATAATTATACATTATCGTTTCATTATTTCTCTTGATGCTCTATTGTTTCTCAATCAAAAAAATTCAATAACGTACTCATAAAAAGAGTAGTATGTAATGTGAAAAATAATTTTAAACTGAATAAAATATATGGCTAATGAACTATTAAATATAAAAGAAAAACATGAAGAGAAGAGTACTTAGGGGATTGTATTATAGTATGAGAGATGAGGAAAAAGCTATCTGACTTAAGTATATAAATGAGAAATACAAATTAATGTGAGAGTGTTTTATGAAGTTTATATATTTCATTCAGAATGGAAGAGATAAAAATATAAGGAATTGTGCAATCTTCATTTTTTTTGAAAAGAATACGCTCATTTCTCTATTGGTTTGTAATAAAGGTGTTTGAAACAGTGAAATATGATAATATCGAAAACGCTGATTCAAATGGTGTCATACGAGTTTATGATTATAATTAACTGTATGATATTTTAATACATATTATTCAGTAAGCCTGTTGATGAGTCTTTACACTATTTAAAGATAGGCGAATATTAATAAAGACTTCTAAATGAATATTGGATATGAGCTTTAAGAAAAGATCAAAAATGCTCTTTTCGAACAATGGGGGCACACCCCTCATATAATACAGAACGCTATTGCGTTGCATATTTATGAGATTGTTTTAAAAAGGCATTTCTTAAAGTACCCAAGTCCATTTCGCACTGGCGCCTGAATGGTATAACGATAAAGCCATTGAGCACCACCATCTTTACGCTTATGAAGGAGTAAGCTGGTCCCAATGTTATTATGATAGCTCTTGGTATTTGAGAGCATTCAGAAGGGATATTTTTATTTATACATCAATTTCGCTTGCGATAAACAGGCAAGCGATTTTGATTGATTCAACATAAAAACAGATTTGAAATAAGAGAATTTTACGATATTTAAAATGCTTGACGCAGAGTGAATGATGGATAATTATCCTTATAAATCAATTTATTGTATAATAAAAACATTCAATTAATTTTTTATAAGAGGTATATATTAAGTCTCCTAAATTGGACGGCGTTTTGCGATGGGATATTGATTTTTTTTAGCGATACGCGTAATTGCCTGTTCCAATGGCTCGATCATAACGTCCATAGAAAAACCACTTGCATGAATAATATTTTCATGATCAACCATAATAGCAACATGACCTTTCCAAAAAATCAAATCGCCTCGTTGAAGTTTATCAGTGTCTGTAAGAAGCTTGCCTATAGTTTTTTGCTGCATATCAGTGTCACGTAAAACTATTTGACCGGTCATCATCATCGAGAGTTGGATGAGTCCTGA
This sequence comes from Bartonella sp. TT29SHDZB, assembly GCF_042193395.1. Classification (NCBI taxonomy): domain Bacteria; kingdom Pseudomonadati; phylum Pseudomonadota; class Alphaproteobacteria; order Hyphomicrobiales; family Bartonellaceae; genus Bartonella; species Bartonella sp. TT29SHDZB. The sequence continues at coordinate 63,366 of NZ_JBHILQ010000005.1, read as the reverse complement.
ACAATCAATTCCAAAACCGCTGACCCCACCCCAAAGATAAGGTGTACGGATAAAGGTTTCTGCAACCGTAACATAATCTTCATATACGCGTCCAATGGGGCTGAGATGGTTCGTAATGATTGCTGTTCCATTTTCAAGAATAGAATACCGTGTGTCACGGATTTCAATTTCATCAGCAACACTGACTTTGCTTCCCATAGATAAAGGGAACTCTATCGGTCCATGTAAGTCAGCTTGTAAATATTTAAATGTGCGTGGTACCGAAACCACATGCGTTTGTTTTATGGTTGATGTACAAAGAACTTTTGTATCAATATAACCAACATAACCATCTTTGAGTGATTGTCCCCACGACATTGTTTCCCCTTGTTCAAAAATGAGAAGTTCTTCTCCGAATAAGCATTCTGTTTGTCTTTCACTTTTTTTATTATTTTCTTTAAAAAGTCCAGCAACCGCTGTATTAACGCGTCTTTTTTCACCTTGAACAAAGCGCTGAGCGGTAATTTCTGTTTCAAGACGTTGATCTGCTAGATCATCTCTGAATGCATGGAGTCTTGGGTCTTTAGAGTTCATCTTTTTGCTTTCCATTTTTTTGTTTCTCACCTTTAAATAAACTCATGGAAACTCTATTGGTAAGGTTTCTATCTTCAAACACAACTAAGAACACAGTTTAAAACGATAGCAATTGTTCTTGAAATTGCAAAATTGTCCATTTTTGTGGATATTTTGTGTCAAAATTCATTTTTTAAAAATATTATAAAGGGCACGAATAGTTTGTGCTGATCCACCAATAGGGTACCCTGGTTTTTCTTTTGGAACCCACCCATAAAGGTCGAAATGCGCAAAATGTTCAGCTTTTTCAACAAAAGAATTAAGAAATAAAGCAGCTGTTATAGAACCAGCAAAGCTATTTCCAGTTACATTGTTAAGATCAGCAATTGGTGATGATAACATCTCTTGGTAAGGTTTCCAAAGGGGCATTTGCCAAAGAGGATCAAAGACAGCATGAGCAGATTCAGAAATTTGTTGTGCCCATATTGAATCATTACAATAAAATGCGGGAAGATCTGGTCCTAATGCTATACGGGCTGCCCCTGTTAAAGTAGCCATACAAAGCATGAATTGTGGACTTTCTTCATCACCATAGGTGAGTGCATCGGCAAGAACAAGTCGCCCTTCAGCATCTGTATTGCCTACTTCAACACTTAAGCCTTTACGACTTTTGAGAATATCGCCTGGTCGGTAAGCATTCGCAGAAATTGCATTTTCTACGGCTGGAATCAAAACACGGAGACGGAAAGGCAATTTTGCATCCATGATAAGTTTAGCCAATCCCAAAACGTTTGCCCCACCCCCCATGTCTTTTTTCATAAGCAACATGTTATTGGCTGATTTAATATCGAGTCCTCCAGTATCAAAAGTTACGCCTTTGCCCACCAACGTTATTTTAGGATGATGTTCTTGCCCCCAGAGTAACTCAATCAATCGTGGTGCAGTACTGCCTGCTCGTCCCACGGCATGAATCATTGGAAAGTTATGGGTTAAGAGATCATCTCCACAAATACTTTGGACATGAGCACCATAAATTTTCCCTAGTTGGCGAGTTTCTTCTTCGAGAGCGTCAGTGTTCATATCATTGGCTGGAATATTAATGAGATCACGGACGAAAAAGACAGCTTCATAAATTCGTTGGAGTTCATTAAGATCAACGGCCTCATTGACATGGATGGATAATGATTTGAAAGAAGAATTTTGACGATAGCGATTAAATTGATAGCTACCAAATGCCAATCCAAGATAGGTATTTATTTCATCAGAGGTTGTACCTTCTAAATGCCATTGACCAGCAGGAAGTTTTTGAGCAAGAACTCCTGTGATAAAAGGATCGTTACCATCGCCAATTCCAAATAAAACTTTTTTTAAATGCCCCGTTTCGTGAGGAACAAAGAGTATTTGTCCTGCTTTGCCAGTAAAGTCATTAACTTTTATCCATGCTGTTGTTGATGCATCAAGTGATAAGTTAGCAAGACTTCTTTGGTTTACCAAGATGATAGGGCAACTGTTATCGATACGCGTTGAGGTAAAATGAATATGGTGGTGCTGCATAGTTATGAGATCCTTATAGTCGTCTAAGTGCGACATATTCGACCAAATGATTTTTTCCCTTTCGTAGAATGAGATTGGACCGTGGTCGTGTTGGCAATATATTTTCCTGTAAATTTTTTAAATTAATCGTTTGCCAAAGATCCTCAGCGATTTTTGAGGCTTCTTTTTCATTGAGGTGGGCATAACGGTGAAAATAGGATTCAGGATTTTGAAAAGTTGTTTTACGCAAACGTTTAAAGCGCTCCAAATACCAGTGACGAATGACTTCTGTTTCGGCATCGACATAGATTGAAAAATCAAAAAAATCTGATACGAAAGGAATAGCTTTTCCATCTTTAGGAAGATCACTGACCTGTAATACATTAATACCTTCAACAATTAAAATATCAGGACGATCAATGGTAATTGTCTGATTTTCTAGAACATCATAGGTCATATGTGAGTAAAGTGGGGCACGGACATTTCCGATACCTGCTTTTATAGCCGAAAGAAAGCACAGCAGTTTTTTAATGTCATAGGAATCAGGAAATCCTTTACGATTCATACGATTTTTTTGCTGTAAGATTGCGTTAGGATAGAGAAAACCATCCGTTGTGATTAGATCAACTTTAAGACTAGATGTCCAACGTTTCAACAGTTCTTGAAGAATGCGAGCCGTGGTTGATTTTCCTACAGCTACAGAACCAGCAATTCCAATAATAAAGGGCGTTTTTCTACTCTCTTCTTGATGGAGAAACTGCTGACGTTTGTGAAAAAGTTCCTGTACTGCTTCAACATGGCATGATAACAGACGCGATAAAGAAAGATAAATGCGTTGGACTTCTTTAAGATCGATAGGATCATCAATAGAGCGTAAACGCTTAATTTCATCAAAAGTCAAAGTAAGAGGTGTGTCTTCACGAAACTCTGACCATTCTTGTGCAGTAAAAACACGATAGGGTGAATATCGGTCAGAAACGGATTTGACCAGATTATCTTTCTGATTAATTTTTTGTATAGTCGTATCAATCATTTGTATTTGTCGAGATTTTTTTGCAGCAGCAATTGATTAAGAGCAGACAGATGAGCGGCTTTATTTTCAAATAAATTTTGTTTTGCATGCTCTCTTCTTTTAAGATAATAGATCATTTTTCATTAACTTATAGTCCAGTCATTCCAGTTTGCACGGATTTGTTCTAATGAGTACCCTTGCGCCAAAAAAGCCCATAAAAGTAGACGCGCTTTTACAGCTGATAAATAACCAGACATGAGAGCACCAGAAGCAATCATATCGATTTCTGAGCCTTTATAGCCATAAGTTATACGAGTTGTTGAGCCATTACAACAACGACTAGCAATAATAATTGGTATTTTTTGTGCATATTGTTGTACAAGGTCTGCTTCTTGAAAACTACAGTGTCCTGAACCAAAACCAGCTATAACAAGCCCAGCATAATACCCACTTTCAAGGCAGAATCTCATTAATTGTGCATCAGATGATAAAGAGGAATAGAGGAGTGCAATTTGATGATCGTGATTTTGGGGAAGATCAAACGTTTTTGGGAAAAATTTTCGATCATTAAAATAAATGAGTTTTCCTTCTAAAATAGTTCCCAAAATACCTGCGAGGCCTGATTGAAATGTTTCAATTTTGACGGTATGGCTTTTATACAGCCAATAAGGTGAATGAATTGTGTCATTGATGACAACGAGAACGCCCCTGTTACGACTTTGTGGGGCTGCCGCGACACGAGTTGCTGCTAAAATATTAGCTGGTCCATCAGCGCCTGCTTCATGAGGCATACGCATAGCACCAGTTATAATGAGTGGTTCAGCTTCCTTCCAGTAAAGAGAAAGAAAAAAAGCTGTTTCTTCCAGAGTATCAGTACCTTGCGTTAAAACAATACCTTCTGCACCAGCGTTTATTTGTTGTTTTGCCCAAGCGATTATTTCAAAAAGAATTTTAAAAGATAAAGATCCACTTGGCATTTGTATTAATGTTTGTGCATGAATATCAGCAACGTCATTTAAATTAGGAACATTTTTTATGAGGTTATCTGAGGTTAAAGTCGGTTGCATATGGCCAGAACTATCAGCAGTCATTGCAATTGTTCCACCTAAGGTTCCTATGGCTATTTTTTTCATAATTTTCCTCTAAAGGGTACAAACTGTTTAAATAAAGCTATTTAGCAGTAATTTACATTGACAACAATGATATCATTTTTTCAATTTTAAAAAATTGAGTTATGCTGAATCATTGTGTTTTTCTGTATATGTTCTTAAATAGGACAATAGTAATTGAGTTTTACATTGTATGAAAAGAAATCAATATTAAAAAGTAAAGTTAATATTAAGGAGTCTCCTTATGACAGAACATAAGCCAGATATAATGTATGGTACAACGATTATTACGGTACGAAAAGGTGGCAAAGTTGTGATGGCTGGCGACGGTCAGGTCTCTCTTGGACAAACGATTATGAAAGGCAATGCACGTAAAGTCCGTCGTCTTGGAAAAAGCGGAGTGGTTGTTGCTGGTTTTGCAGGTGCTACGGCAGATGCTTTTACATTACTGGAGAGATTGGAAACAAAGCTTGAGCAATATCCTGATCAGCTTATGCGTGCATGTGTAGAACTTGCAAAAGATTGGCGAACAGATCGCTATTTGCGTCGTCTTGAAGCGATGATGCTCGTGGCTGATAAGAAAGTAACTTTGGCTCTAACAGGGCTTGGTGATGTCTTAGAACCAGAAGATGGGGTTATGGCAATTGGCTCTGGAGGAAATTTTGCTCTTTCGGCTGCGCGGGCACTCATGGACTTGGATTTGGATGCAGAAACTATTGCTCGTAAAGCTATGGCTATTGCCGCTAAAATTTGTGTTTACACCAATGATCATTTTACGATTGAAACATTGGATGCAGAATTATCTTCTTTAGAGAAAGCTATTTAAATGTGTGTTGTATTTTCCCCTCGTGAGACTGTTTCAGAACTTGATCGTTTTATTATTGGCCAAAATGATGCCAAACGCTCTGTAGCTATTGCACTGCGCAATCGGTGGCGTAGGCAACAGCTTGATGAGCCGATGCGTGAAGAAGTTATGCCAAAAAATATTTTAATGATAGGGCCAACAGGTGTTGGTAAAACAGGAATCGCACGTCGATTAGCAAAACTTTCTGGAGCACCTTTTGTGAAAGTAGAAGCGACGAAATTTACTGAAGTTGGTTATGTGGGACGTGATGTTGAGCAAATTATTCGAGATCTTGTTGAAATTGCCATTTCTCTTGTACGTGAAAAGAAACGGGATGAAATAAAAGAAAAGGCTCACGTGAATGCTGAAGAGCGCGTTCTAGACGCCCTTGTTGGTAAAACAGCAAGTCCTGCTACCCGTGATAGTTTTCGTAAAAAATTGCGTGAAGGTGAATTGGATGAGAAAGAGATTGAAATTGAAGTAGCCGATAATAATAGCAATAGTGCTTCAACCTTTGATATTCCTGGTATGCCTGGGGCACAAATGGGTATTATGAATTTATCAGATATTTTGGGCAAAATGGGCAGTCGTACAAAAGTCCGTAAAACGACAGTAAAGGATTCTTTTAAACCGCTCATTGATGATGAATCTGAAAAACTCCTTGATCAGGAGCAAATTATTCAAGAGGCGCTTCGTGTTGCTGAAAATGATGGTATTGTTTTTATTGATGAAATTGATAAAATTGCAACCAGAGACGGTGGAGCAAGTGTTGCGATTTCGCGTGAGGGCGTTCAACGTGATCTTTTGCCTTTGGTGGAAGGAACAACAATTGCTACAAAATATGGGCAAATCAAAACAGATCATATTCTTTTTATTGCCTCAGGTGCATTTCATGTTTCCAAGCCATCTGATTTATTACCGGAACTTCAAGGGCGTTTGCCCATCCGTGTGGAGCTCAATCCTTTAACAAGGGAAGATTTACGACGCATTCTAACAGAACCAGAAGCCAGTTTGATTAAACAATATATTGCTCTTATGGCAACGGAAGAGGTTCATTTAGAAATTACCGATGATGCAATTGATGCTTTAGCAGATATTGCTGTAGATTTAAATGCAAGGATTGAAAATATAGGGGCACGTCGTTTGCAAACAGTGATGGAGCGCGTTTTGGATGAGATTTCTTTTACGGCGCCTGATAAAGCTGGAACATCGTTTAAAATTGATGCTGCTTACGTGAGAAAATCTATTGGTGAGCTTGCTGCTGATATCGATCTTTCCCGTTTTATTCTTTGAAAGTTATTGCTTGTTTTGTTTATCTGCGCGCTTCGATAATTTTGAAACCATGGGCTTGTTCATGTATCAACACTGTGCGGAAAATATTTTTTAATAATGTTTCATAAGGCAGGTGGCGGTTTGCAACAAAAAGCAGACTGCCGCTTGGTTTTAAGCACTTTGCAGCATTTATAATAAAATTTTTTCCTAATGAAACATCTGTTGTTTGTTGTGTGTGAAACGGTGGATTTGAAATAATTGTATCATACAGATTTGTGACAGGCTCATGCACCAGGTCATGCCAATAAAAATGAATTGGAAAAGGAGCTGTTATGGATTTAAGGTGCCATTTTGCTGCTCTCAAAGCGTTGTAGTCTGCTTCATAAAGATCAAGGGACGTAAGTTTTACATTGCTTTCAAGTGCAACGTGAGAAAGAAAGCCCCAGCCAGCACCAAAATCAGCTGTTTTTCCAGAAATAACTTTGGGTATATAAGAAGCAAGGGCAGCAGATCCTGGATCAATGCGACCGTGTGAGAACATACCAGAAGCGGTTTGAAATTTACCAAAAGTGAGCGGTGGTGAGCGCAATTGCGCAATGTTATGTCTCTCAATTTGTGGAGGAACTTGTAACCAAAATACCAGACCATGATTTTTAGATAATTTATTGGTGATGGGAACAATTGTTTTGACCCATTTCATCATTGAAGCAGCGCCAGCAGTTTTATTCCCACTGATTACAATCCATCCATTGGGTTTAACGCACTCTAATAAATCAAGAAAACAATTTTGGTTCAAACCACGATATTTGCTCAAATGTAAAAATGCACCATCATAGCTGAAGGTTTTATCTATTTGAGGAGAGCAATGAAATTGAGTATCGACAAATTTTAAAAAATCTGGTCGCCAAGGCGTAATAACTTTTAAATTTTGTGCCCATTCTGGAGCTGGGATTTCTGTTAAACCAAAACTTAGCCAACACTGGTTTGGGTCAGGATACGGGAGTTCATGATTTTCAAAAGGCAAAAATAATAACACATAGGGCTCTTTCAAAGAAAAATGCCACTCCAATATTGGGATGGCATTTCATGATACGATAAGAGAAAAAATTTACTCTTCTTGTTTCTTACGACGGCGCTTATTTTCAGGTTGTTTTTTTTCATCCACGCACTTTTCTTCATTCATCGCTTTATCACCGGTGATTTCCTTTCCGGTTGTTTGATCAACGACCTTCATTGATAACCGAACTTTTCCACGCTCATCAAAGCCCATTAATTTAACCCAAACCTTATCACCTTCTTTAATAATATCGGTTGTTTTGGCAACGCGTTCTGATGCAAGTTGAGAGATATGAACAAGCCCATCACGAGAACCAAAGAAGTTTATAAATGCACCAAATTCTGCAGTTTTTACAACTGTTCCTTGGTAGATAGCACCAACTTCAGGTTCATCAACAATAGAATGGATCCAACGTTTTGCTGCTTCAATGGTTTTAGCATCAGCAGAAGCAATTTTAATGGTACCATCATCATCAATATTAATTTTTGCTCCCGTTTGTTCCACGATTTCCCGAATAACTTTACCACCAGAGCCGATAACATCACGGATTTTATCGACAGAAATATTCATAACTTCGATTCGCGGAGAAAATTCACTCAGCTCAGCACGTGCACTGGTTAAAGCTTTCGCCATTTCATTAAGGATATGGATTCGGCCACCTTTGGCTTGTTCAAGCGCGATTTTCATAATCTCTTCGGTAATACCATCAATTTTGATATCCATTTGCAAGGCAGTAATACCATTTTCTGTTCCTGCGACTTTAAAATCCATATCTCCAAGATGATCTTCATCCCCTAAAATATCAGAAAGAACAGCAAAGCGTTCTCCTTCTTTAATCAAACCCATAGCAATACCAGCAACAGGGCGTGCGAGAGGAACACCAGCATCCATGAGAGCAAGTGAGGTTCCACAAACCGTTGCCATAGAAGAAGATCCATTGGATTCAGTGATTTCTGAGACAGCACGAATGGTATAAGGAAAAGATTCTTTATTTGGCAACATGGGGTGAATTGCCCTCCATGCCAATTTGCCATGTCCAATTTCACGACGACCAGGAGAACCAAGGCGTCCTGTTTCACCCACTGAAAATGGTGGAAAATTGTAATGGAGAAGGAACGTTTCCTTATACATACCCGTTAAGGCATCAACATATTGTTCATCTTCGCCAGTTCCCAGTGTTGCAACGACAATAGCTTGCGTTTCTCCGCGAGTAAAGAGTGCTGATCCATGTGTACGGGGTAAAATACTTACTTCTGATTGGATAGGGCGCACGGTAGAAAGATCGCGTCCATCAATACGCTTTTGTGTATCAAGAATGTTCCCGCGAACAATTTTTGCTTGCAATTGTTTAAATACCGTTGCAATCTGATCTGTACTGAATTGACAGTCTTCTTCTGTTTCTGGCATAAATTTATTGATGATTTCTGTTTTTAGTGCATCAATTGCAGCATAACGTTCTTGCTTATCAGTAATTGTGTAAGCCTTTCGTATATCTTTTTCTGCCATTTTCTGCATCGCTTTTTCAAGTTCAGAAAGATCTTCAGGAACAAAATCACGAGGATCTTTTGCAGCAACTTCAGCAAGCTTTATAATGGCATCAAGGACAGGTTGAAGGCCTTTGTGACCAAACATCACGGCCCCCAACATGATATCTTCTGGTAATTCTTGTGCTTCTGATTCAACCATCAAAACAGCACTTTCTGTTCCAGCAACAACAAGATCAAGTTTTGATTCGGGCATTTCATCGATATGAGGATTAAGAACATATTGTCCATTACAATAGCCAACGCGTGCACCAGCTATAGGACCCATGAAAGGAACACCTGACAGGGTCAATGCGGCAGAAGATGCAATCATCGCAAGGATATCGGGATTGTTTTCGAGATCATGCTGTATAACGGAAACAATAACTTGTGTATCATTTTTATATCCCTCAACGAAAAGGGGACGAATCGGGCGATCAATCAAACGTGAAACCAAAGTTTCATTTTCACTTGGCCTGCTTTCACGTTTTAAATAGCCTCCAGGTATTCGACCAACAGCATAGGATTTTTCTTGATAATTAACAGTGAGTGGAAAAAAGTCCTGGTCTGGTTTTGGGCTTTTGGCCGATACAACGGTTGCTAAGACAATAGTTTCTCCATAGGTAGCAATCACTGCACCATCAGCTTGACGCGCTATTTTCCCTGTCTCAAGGGTGAGAGGACGCCCAGCCCATTCAATTTCTATCTTGTGCGTTTTGAACATTTTTTATCCTTAATGACCAGTGTTTAAATCTTTGATTGCTTACATTCTGGTTGTGCATAGCATATTTGCAAATTCTGGGGTGAACAACAAATTACTTCCTTTGTTACGACGAAGAGAGAAGTAAATCGTATTAAATGTGAAACGATGAGCAGTCCTATCCCATAATAACTTATCAGTTTTTAAAATTTTTAATTAAAGGCAACACATTGAAAAAATGGGTGGTTTTTTTAATACCACCTCCATTTTTCTTTTAGCGACGTAAACCTAACTTCTTTATAAGTGTCTGATAACGATTTTGATCAACTCCTTTAAGATAATCAAGAAGGCGCCGGCGTTGAGACACCATCTTCAAAAGACCACGACGAGAATGATTATCTTTTTTGTGAGATTTAAAGTGGTTTGTTAAATTAGAAATACGTTCAGAAAGTACAGCAATCTGTACTTCTGGTGATCCTGTATCACCAACTTTGTTTGCGTATTCTGCGACAAGAGCTTGTTTACGTTCAGCTGTAATCGACATCGTATTATCCTTTCCAAAAACGAAGAAACATAAAGTCACCCATAGCCGAGATGTCGTTCAGCAAGGGTCTGTGAGAAAACAGGAAAAGTCGAAGACTCTTACCTAATTTCGTTCTTATATAGGAAAGAAGGTTAAAATACTAGTCCTTGACAGCATTTTGAAGTCTTTCTTTAAATAAAAGCTTTTGTTTTGAAATATTGATTTAAATAGAGTTTTATGAGAAGTGTTTAAACAATTATGCATCCTTTTGATACAAAGATTATGAGTGTGTGTGAGTGGTAACAAAAGTGATAAATACCGATTTGGAGGGAAAAGATGCAGAGCATTTCAACATTAAAACTTTTTCGTAATTCGGTATTTCGAAATTTATGGTCATCTACTCTTATTTCTAATTTAGGGGGGCTGATACAGGCTGTTGGAGCAGGGTGGTTAATGGCGTTGATTAGTTCTTCGCATTCCATGGTTGGGCTAGTTCAAAGTGCCACAACATTACCACTTGTTATGTTTTCTTTGATGGCAGGGGCATTAGCTGATAATTTTAATCGGCGTCAAATTATGTTGTGTGTACAGATTATGATGATGGTCATATCCATGAGTTTATCTGTTTTAGCCTATATGGGATTTCTAACACCTTGGCTTTTGTTATGTTTTACGTTTTTGATTGGATGTGGCACAGCTTTTTATAATCCTTCTTGGCAAGCAACGATAGGAGATATTGTGAGCAGGGAAAATATTCCTGCTGCTGTTAGTTTGAATAGTGTTGGCTTTAATTTGATGCGGAGTGTTGGTCCTGCTATTGGTGGTGCCATCATTGCAACTTTAGGGGCATCTGCTGCTTTTTTGTTTAGTGCTATAAGCTATATTCCTCTTATTGGTGCGTTATTTTTCTGGAAGTCGAATTATGAAAACAACTCATTGCCACGAGAAAGGCTGTTAGGAGCTATCTCAGATGGTTTGCGTTATGTTGCGATGTCACCTAATCTCTTAAGTATTATGGTTCGAGCGTTCCTTTTCGGTATAGGAGCAACTTCTATTTTAGCACTTTTGCCAATTGTTGCACATAAAGTTCTTGGAGGAAGTGCCCTTCTTTATGGTACATTGCTCGGTTGTTTTGGGTTAGGAGCCATGACCGCAGGTATTATTAATGCAGTTGTACGGCATCATTTTCGTTCAGAAACAATTATTGCAAGTGCATTTATTGGTTTCGCCTTTTCTTGCTTTTTATTGGGAATCAGTCGTTCACTGATTATAAGCCATATTGCTTTATTTCCTGCAGGGTTATGTTGGGTTTTGGCCTTATCATTGTTTAATACATCTGTACAACTCTCTACACCACGCTGGGTTGTTGCACGTTCTTTAGCTCTTTATCAAACGGCATCTGCCGGGGGGATGGCTATTGGAAGTGCAATCTGGGGAGGTTTAGCTGATGGTTATTCTCCAACAATTGCTTTGAGCGTTTGTTCTCTATTCTTGATTTTTGGCGCTCTTGCGGGGGTAAAATTTAGCATTCAAGAAATTCCTCAGATAGATTTAAATCCTCTTGATCATTTTAGAGAACCGGAATTATTACTTGACCTCAAAGCAAGAAGTGGCCCGATCATGATAATGATCGATTATAAAATTCATGAAAATGATCTTGAAGAGTTTCTCAAAGTGATGACGCGTCGACGCCATATTCGATTACGTGATGGTGCGCGTCAATGGGTCCTTTTACGAGATCTTGAAAGACCTGAATATTGGACAGAGGCTTATCATATGCCAACATGGGTAGATTATTTACGCCATAATCATCGTCGTACAAAAGCGGATGCCGAAGTCAATAAGCGTCTGCGCCATTTAAATTGTGCTCCTAACGGTATAAGAGTGCACCGCATGATTGAACGCCAAACAATACCGCAAGCCAATGAGATGCTTTTAAAAGTTTCCTCTGATCATCTCCCTTAAGGTTAAAACAGTTTTTGTAAATATTAAATTATGTTAATGTTATTTCGATTAATTTGTTAGCATAATCATAAAAAATTGCTGTTTTAATAGTTAATTAATTGATTTATAATGGTTATTTGTCATTTTTCATGTTGAGTGATAGTCTTAAAAATCTTAAGCTTTTCTCATTTCAAATCTGTTTAGAGTAAATCAGTCTACATCTTTGCTTGTACATTATAAACGAGGACTAAAGTATGAGTAAAAAACGATTGAAAAAGAAATAAAAAGCCTCTTATGAATCCTTTAAATGCAAGGATTGTTGCGACATTAAGAGGAAAAAGTGTGTGGTGGTGTTAGCTTATAGCACTGACTTAAATTTTGATATGAATACGGTAAATATAGACAATGAAAAGCACCATATTTTTCTTAATTGATAGAGAAAAATATCTTTCCGCAAAAGGTGGTTGTGGAAAAGAATCGATTAAATTGAGAAAATCCGCTTTGGTTTAAATAGACTTTTGTCGAGAATGCCAATAGCAAGAAGTTGTTCCTTATAGAGGACACAAACTTCCTCTTCATCAAGAGGTATTTTATGATGATTCAAGAGGATAGAATGACCATTTATAATTCTCTGTGCTTGAGTTTCATTAAGGATATAGTGAGGGAGGCAATCCAATGCGGCGCTTGTGTCAATTAAGAGCCCATCGAGTGTTGAGAAGTTTTTTTCAAAAGAACGATTATTCTCATCTGTAGTGTTTTTATTTGGCGGAATGGCCGCTTTTAGTTCCTCCCATGTAATGAGATCTTCTTCATCAAAAGGTGCAACGGCAATACGTCTTAAATCAGCAATATGCCCATAGCAACCGAGATCACGTCCCATATCGCGTGCTAAAGAGCGCACATAAGTTCCTTTTCCGCAGGTTATTTCAAAGACAGAATGCTCTTTGGTAGGCATTTCTAATAACTTGAAAGTTTCTATTTCCACTTCACGGGGCGGAATTTCAACAACTTCTCCTTCACGCGCTAAATCATAGGCACGATTTCCGGCAATTTTGATTGCTGAAAATTGTGGAGGTGTTTGTAAAATAACACCTGTATATTGAGGAAGAAGAGCAAGTATTTCTTCTTGTGTTGGACGATTGAGAGAAGTTTTCGTTATTTCTCCTTCTAGATCATCTGTTGAGCGCTCTTGCCCCCAAGCAATATGAAAACGGTAAGTTTTTTTGCCTTGCATCACGTAAGGGACGGTTTTGGTTGCTTCGCCCAATGCAATGGGAAGGAGACCAGAAGCAAGAGGATCAAGTGTACCCGCATGTCCTGCCTTTTGAGCATGGAAGAGCCATTTGATTTGTGAGACAGCTTCTGTTGATTTCATTCCTTTTGGTTTATCAAATATGACCCAGCCAGAAACAGGACGCCCTTTTTTCTTGTGTTGCCGCGCCATATCTTTAATCCTCATCTGTATCACTATGGTGAAGATCGCGTGCAACCTCAGGCGAGCGAAGGAGGGCATCAATTTTTGAAAAATTATCAAAGCTATTATCAAGTCGGAAACGCAGTTCTGGCATATATTTCATTTGTCGCAACGCATGACTGATTTCTCCACGGAGAAAACGACTATGTTTATTGAGGGTATCAACAACATCGGTATGAGAAGCATTTTTAAGAGTACTGAGAGGTGATACAAAGCAAGTAGCAATTTTTAAATCTGGTGACATGCGTACTTCAGAGACAGAAATAACAATATCTTTCAAGACATCATCAAGTAAAATACCACGCTGTAGTATATGCGCTACTGCGTGACGTACTTGCTCTGCTACTCTAAGTTGTCGTTGTGATGGCCCTGCATTTTTCATCAAAGTTTTATCCCTGCTACAAGATCTCTTTTTTAATCATCAAGATAAGGAAAAAAGAGACATTGTTTATAAAATCCAATCACTTTAACTCTGTCGTGAAATGAGGAAAGTTATTGGATTATTTTATAATGTGCGGTTAATATGTTCGATACGGAAGGTCTCAATGATGTCTCCTGCGCGCATGTCTTCATAATTTTCAAAGGCTATTCCACATTCTTGACCACTTTGCACTTCATTGACTTCATCCTTAAAGCGTTTGAGTGTTTTCAGCTTTCCTTCGTGAATAACGATATTATCGCGGATAAGGCGAACACCGGCTCCTCGTTCTATTTTACCTTCTGTAACACGACATCCTGCAACTTTTCCAATTTTTGTAATGTTAAAGACTTCTAGAATTTCAGCATTACCAAGGAAAGTTTCACGCTGTTCTGGTGAGAGTAATCCAGACATAGCAGCCTTGATATCGTCAACAAGATCATAAATGATGTTGTAATAACGAATTTCAATTCCTTGTGTTTTAGCAAAATCACGTGCTTGCTTATTGGCTCGAACATTAAAGCCAATTACAGCAGAGTTAGAAGCTTCCGCAAGGGAAATATCACTTTCGGTAATTCCTCCAGCACCAGAATGTACAATACGCGCACGAACCTCGTCATTTCCGAGTTTTTCTAATGCTGAAGCGATTGCTTCAATTGATCCTTGTACATCCCCTTTTATAATAAGAGAAAATTCCTTAACACCAGTCGTTTGCAATTTTGTCATCATCTGTTCAAGAGAACCACGTGAACCAGTTTGCCGTGCAACAGCTTTATCACGTGCTAATCGTTGACGATATTCAGAAATTTCACGTGCTTTTGCTTCATGTGTGACAACAGCAAAACGGTCTCCAGCTTGTGGTGTACCTTGCATGCCTAAAATTTCAATTGGTGTAGAGGGAACGGCTTCTTTGACATGGCGGCCATGGTCGTCAATCAAAGCACGCACACGCCCCCATTCATTTCCGGCAACTATAATATCAGAAGGGTGTAATGTACCTTTTTGAACAAGAACTGTTGCAACAGATCCGCGTCCGCGATCCAATTTGGCTTCAATGATAACGCCCTCTGCAGTTCGTTGAGGATCTGCTTTCAGATCAAGCATTTCAGCCTGAAGAAGGATAGCTTCGAGAAGTTTATCAAGATTTTGACCAGTTTTAGCAGAAACTTCAACGTCCAAAGTTTCTCCGCCCATAGTTTCAACAAACACTTCATGTTGTAGAAGTTCTGTACGTACTTTTTGTGCATTTGCAGCTGGTTTATCAATTTTGTTGATAGCAACAATGATAGGTACACCAGCGGCCTTCGCATGATTGATTGATTCAATCGTTTGAGGCATAACACTATCATCAGCGGCTACAACGAGAACAGCAATATCAGTAACACGAGCTCCACGTGCACGCATAGCCGTAAATGCAGCATGCCCTGGTGTATCAATAAAGGTAATTTTTTGACCGTTTTGTTCTACTTGATAGGCACCAATATGCTGCGTAATACCTCCTGCTTCGCCAGAAACAACATTTGCTTTGCGAATAGCATCTAAAAGAGAAGTTTTCCCGTGGTCAACATGGCCCATAATGGTCACAACAGGGGGACGCTGCTGCATGTTTTGAGGATTATCTGTTATATTAAAGATACCTTCTTCTACATCAGATTCTAAAACACGTTTAACAGTATGTCCAAATTCAACAGCGATGAGTTCGGCAACATCTGCATCAATAACATCGCCAGGTTTCATCATTTGTCCTTGTTTCATCAAGAATTTAATCACATCAACAGAACGCTCAGTCATACGTTGTGCGAGCTCTTGAATGGTAATCGTTTCAGGAAGAACAACTTCGCGAGAAATTTTTTCTCTTGGTTCTTGATTTTGTGCACGCTTAAACTTTTCCTGTCTACGCCGCATTGCAGCCATTGAGCGCCCACGTGCGCTTCCTTCTTCATCCAGTGCACTATTCAGAGTTAGTTTTCCGCGTCGCCGCTCATCAGCTCCTTTGACAACTTTTGGTACACGTATTTCTGATTTAGCAGGATTAGCACGTCGACTATGCCGTTCTTCCTCTTTATTGTCATCTATTTTGCGTTTTTCAACCACGGTTGTATTTTTAGGCGCAATAGGAATATCTGTCTGTTCAATGAGAGGGGGAACAGGTGGAGTCTGTACTAGCGATATTTCTTCTTCTTGTTGGAGATGTATTTCTTTTTCTTTAATTTCTTGCTGTAAAATTTCTTCACGCTCTTTAGCGCGTCTTGCTTCTTCTTCGGCTTGTTCTCGCGTTATTCTTTCTTGGATATGTGCTTCTTCTAATGCGCGAAGTCTTGCTTCCATTTCAGTTGATGAAAGATTGCTTTTGGCCACAGATTCTTGAGGCTTTTTTCCCTCAAAACGCGGTTTAGAACGCTGGGGGGCCACATGCGGCTTTGTAATGGGCTGTAGGGTTTCAGTTTTTTCATCAGGTCGCGTAATTTTACGCCGTTTGGTTTCGACAACGACAGCCTTCGTACGGCCATGACTAAAATTTTGTTTGACCGTGCTCGTTTCCAAGACAGACCTCTTGAGAGTTAGTGTCTTCTTGACGGTTGTTTTGTCGTTGTTATTTTCACTCATTGTACTTCCTTCACGGCTTGTGCCGTCATCTCACTAGACTTACTATGCTTGTCGTCACGATAGCTGATCAATTTACATGTCGCTTTGAGAAATCCTTCAGCAGCTTTTGTGTCCAATAAAGCGGCGTGCATTACAGGATTAGAGCCAAAAGCCACGCGCATTTCATCACTTGTAAATAAAGATATGGTTTTTATAGTCTGATTTGTTTGTTGTTGTATTGAATGGATGGCCTGTGCAATTTTTTGTTTCCCATTTTCTGTTGTTTCTTTAGCATGAAGTACAAGAATAACTTTACCAGAGCGGATAGCAGCGTCAACCTTTGTTGCTCCCATAACAATTGCTCCCGCTTTTCGTGCCATGGAAAGGCTTGAAAGAGCGGCTTTTAGTAAAAGCGTATCAACAACATGCACAAGATTTGGTGCAACCTCAACATCTGTTTTAAAATTTCTATGAAAAGCTTTTTGTTCAATTGCTTTCTCAATAACAGCGTGATGGGCAGAAATCCAAACGCCACGCCCTGGTAAATTCGCTTTAAGATCAGGAACAATTTGGTTATTGGGACCAATAACAAAACGGATCAGCGTTTGTGCTGAAGCATTTTTTCGGGTCACAATGCAAGTCCGTTCATTCATTTAAAGTGTATCCACATCCAAATCATCTGTTTTTTCATTTTCTGTAGAATTTTCATTTTCTACAGGATTTTCTGTAACAAGATCAGCTTGGTCTATCCAGCCTGCTTGTACACGTGCGGCTAAAACCATAGCTTCTGCATCAGCGCGTGTAATGTCAAAAGGGGTCAGAATACCAGAAAAATTCTGTGTTTGACCTTCTTTACGTTCTCTCCAACCAGCTAAATCATCAACGGCATAGCCAGCAAAGTCTTCTATTGTTTTTACACCATCCTCACCAACAGCAACCAACATAGCACTTGTCATTCCGGGAAGTGTTCGTAATTCGTCAGAAACTCCGAGTTTTTTGCGTTTTTCATCAAGTTCTTTTTCTTGATGATCAAGATATTCGCGGGCACGACTTTGGATTTCAGCGGCGGTATCATTGTCAAAACCATCAATAGAAGCGATTTCTTCAAGATCAATATAGGCGATTTCTTCAATAGAAGAAAAACCCTCTGATGCCATAACCTGTCCGATCATTTCGTCAACCTCTAAGGCTTCCATAAACAATTTACTGCGTTCAGTAAATTCTTTTTGACGATTTTCAGATTCTTCCTTTTCCGTTAAAATATCAATGTTCCATCCTGTTAGTTGCGAAGCCAAGCGGACATTTTGCCCACGTCGTCCAATAGCAAGGCTAAGTTGATCATCTGGTACAATAACTTCAATCCGCTCAGCATCTTCATCAAGGATGATTTTAGAAACTTCAGCAGGTTGGAGTGCATTAACGACAAATGTTGCCGCATCAGGCGACCAAGGAATAATATCAATTTTTTCGCCTTGTAATTCAGCAACAACAGCTTGTACGCGGCTTCCTCGCATTCCAACGCATGCTCCAACAGGATCAATGGAACCATCGCGTGAAACAACGGCGATTTTAGCCCGTGAACCTGGATCACGAGCAACAGATTTGATTTCTATAATACCATCATAAATTTCTGGCACTTCCATAGTGAAAAGTTTTACCATAAATTGGGGATGTGTGCGTGAAAGGAAAATTTGTGGTCCACGCGTTTCACGGTGTACATCATTGACGAAAGCACGAATACGATCTCCATAGCGGAATGATTCACGAGGAATTAATTCATCACGGCGCACAATAGCTTCACCGCGCCCTAGATCAACGATGACGTTACCATATTCCACACGCTTAACTGTACCAGAAATAATTTCACCAACTTTATTTTTGAATTCTTCATATTGCTGATCACGCTCTGCATCACGTACTTTTTGTACAATAACCTGTTTAGCAGATTGCGCTGCGATACGTCCAAAATCCATAGGAGGTAAAAGATCAGCAAAAAAATCACCAATTTTTGCTTCTGCTTGACGTTTGAGTGCATCGGACAAAGTAATTTCCGTTGTATAGTCTTCAACGACATCAACAATTTTAAGCAAGCGTTGTAATTTAATTTCACCTGTTTTGGAATTGATTTCAGCACGGATATTGGTCTCTTGACCATAACGAGAACGTGCTGCTTTCTGAATAGCGTCAGCCATCGCAGAAATGACAATTTCACGGTCGATCGACTTTTCACGTGCAACAGCATCTGCAATTTGCAGAATCTCAAGCCTGTTAGCGCTTGTAGCCATCAATTTTCTCCTTCTTTGTGTCACACGATGGGTATTTCCCAGTGATATTATTTTTTGAAATTGAGCGTCTATATAGAGTCGTTAGCGTTCTCTTCGGCAATGAATTGTTGACTTAAATTTTTATTTTGTTTCAATGCATCACGAATAAGCTCATCGGTAAGCACTAAATGCGCATTTATGATATCACAAAAGGAAATAGGGGTGTACATGGCTTCTCCATAAGCTGCTTTGTCAGTGTTTAAAATAAATCCATCTTGCGTGATATTCGTAAGTGTCCCACGAAATTTTCGGCGCCCATCAATTGTTATTTTAGTTTCAATTTTTGCAAGATGCCCTTGCCAATGAAAAAAATCAGATTTTCTTACCAATGGACGATCAATTCCAGGTGATGAGATTTCTAAATGATATTTGCGTTCAATAACATTTTGCACATCAAGGAGTGGGGAAACAGTTCGACTAACAGTTTCACAATCTTCTATGGTCATAGAACCATCAGCTCGTTCAACCATAATTTGAAGTGTTAAACCATTTTGACCAAGAAGTTTCACACGAACCAAACGAAAACCTAAAGGTTTAAGTAGTGGTATGACAAGAGCAGCAACCTGTGCTTCGATACCATCTTCTTCAAACAAGCGCGGTTCGTCAAGATTGCTTATTTTTTCAGCTTCGTTCATACATTTTATCCAAGTTATTTCATCAGTTTTATGATATTAAAAAAGAGCGGGTCCAACGGCCCACTCTTCATCATAAGACCAAGAATTTAACTATTGATACTCTTAAATTCAAAATTTTTCAAGTTGTTTATGAGAAAAGCGCTTGATCATTTATTTCTTGATAAAGATAAGATAGGCAGGCGTTCGTCCTTCGCGTAAAGCTTTTGCTTCATAGCGGGTCCCACTCCATAGTGGATAAGGGAGTTTCCAGTCTTGAGGGCTTTCTGCTTTCCATTCAAAGTGATCATGTTGTGCGCAATGGTACAAAGTCCAGTTTACATAACTGTCGATATCGCTAGCAAAGCGAAAAAATTTCCCTATTTTAAGAACACGAGCAAAACGGTTAAGATTTTTTATGTTGATGAAGCGTCGTTTCCAGTGTTTCTTTTTCGGCCAAGGATCAGGATAGAAGAGGTCTATTCCATCAAGCGAGTTATCAGGGAGCCAATCAAGGAGGCGTGTCGCATCATCATTATAGAGGCGAAGACGATTTTGATGGTTTTGATACTGTTCAAGAGACAACAATATTTTTGCCATGCCATTGATGAAGGGCTCGACGCCGATAAAACCGGTTTTTGGAAAATATTCCATTTCATGAAGTAAATGTTCACCTCCACCAAAGCCGATTTCAAGTCGAATTTCTCTTACTTTGCTTGAAAATAAGGATGTAAGGTTTGGGGGAGGAGGAACATTTAAATCAATATTAAATTTGGGGAGAAGCATTTTTATACGTGTAAGCTGACTGTTTCGAAGTTGTTTTCCTTGTCGGCGTCCAAAAAATGCTTCACTCTTGCGTATATTATGTTTAATCATGGGATTTGGATCATTGTTTGAAGCGTTTTCACGAGATCAGTTTTTTCCCATGAAAACGAACCATCGTGTTTTGGTTTACGGCCAAAGTGACCATAGGCAGCTGTTTTCGCATAAATAGGTTTATTGAGGTCAAGATGTTTTCGAATGCCGGTAGGTGAAAGGTCCATTATTTTGCGGATGGCTTCTTCAATAACTTTTTCATCGACTTTTCCTGTTCCATGAAGATTAAGATAAATAGATAAAGGTTGTGCAATACCAATTGCATAGGAGAGTTGAATGGTGCATCTCTCTGCTAAATGAGCAGCAACAATATTCTTAGCCAGATAGCGTGCCGCATAGGCAGCAGAACGATCAACTTTTGTTGTATCTTTTCCTGAAAAAGCACCGCCTCCATGGGGTGCAGCACCTCCGTAAGTATCCACAATAATTTTGCGTCCTGTTAATCCGGCATCGCTTTGAGGGCCTCCAATGACAAATTTTCCTGTTGGGTTAATATACCACCTACATTGAGCTGCGATGGGAATGTCATGTAAAGCTTGGCGAATGTAAGGTTCAACCACTGTACGTACTTTATTGGAATCCCAACTTTCATCAAGGTGCTGCGTTGAAAGAACAATGGATGTGACCTCTATCGGTTTTCCATTTTTATAGCGTATGGTTATTTGGCTTTTAGCATCTGGTCCTAATTTTCCAGTTTCTCCCTCTCCTTTATGACGGGCTGCGGCAAGAAGTTTGAGAATTTTATGCGCATAATAAATTGGCGCAGGCATGAGATCAGGTGTTTCACGGCAAGCATATCCAAACATGATGCCTTGATCACCTGCTCCTTCTTCACCATGCCGATCCGTAGCATTATCAACCCCTCTTGCTATATCAGCTGATTGAGGGCGCAAAAGAACATCAATTTTAACAGTTTTCCAATGGAATCCTGCTTGTTCATAGCCAATGGTACGAATAGCACGGCGCGCTGCTGTACGAAAACGTGTAGGATTAATGAGTGGAAAGCTAGTTTCATCATAGATGAATTCTTTATTTTTATCTTTTTTTAATAGCGTATCAGGAACACGTACTTCACCAGCGATAACAACACGGTTGACACTAACGAGAGTTTCACAGGCAACGCGTACTAACCATGGATCAGTACCAGTCTTTTCAGCTTCTTTATAGATCATATCAACGATTTCATCAGAAATACGATCACAAATTTTATCAGGATGTCCTTCCGATACCGATTCGCTCGTAAAAAGATAATCTTCATGCGGCATAGGAACTCCTTCAAAAAAGAAAACCAACGATTTAATCAATTGCTTACTAAAGTCGTCACCATTTGCTAATTCTACAGCAAATAGTCAATGCAAATTTATATGAATAAAAGAGAAAAGATATAATTTTAATTTATAACTTATTTGTCAAATCTTCCTCAGAAAGTGCTTTTGCTAAGTCAATAATTTTTCGACGCACTTTAGCATCAGATATATTTGTAAAAGCGCGCATGAGCTGAATCCCTTCGCTGCTAGAACAAAAGTCTATAAAATTGTGATCACTTTCGGCAAAACCCTCTACTTGTTGGGAGGTAATACCTTTATCAAAAAAGTAAGAAACAGGAACATCCATAATTTCCGCTATCGCTTGAAGACGACTGGCACCAATACGGTTTGTTCCTTTTTCATATTTTTGGATTTGCTGAAAAGTAATTCCTAATTTTTCACCTAGTTTCTCTTGAGTGAGTCCTAAAATATTACGACGTAAACGGATACGAGTTCCAACATAGATATCTATAGGGTCAGGTTTTTTTCTAGTTTCGGTCATAATGCAACTCTTTATTTCCAGCACTTTTTTCTAAATCAACATCATATTTATGCGCAGCTGATTTATCATATAATTAAAACAATATGTAATATTTTTTCCCAATATTACTGGTACACGCAACATAATACCGTACAAAGGGCACTTGAATCATTTAAGCTGTTTTGTAAAACCAAAACCAATACGACACAATAGCATAAGGATGAATAAGATAAAAGTAGAGAAAGTTCTGTATTCATTGCTTCCTATAGGGGTAATGGATGATGGAACTTGTGAATCAATAATGCCCACAGCATTTTGTCGAAGAGCTACAACGATTCGTCCATAAGAATCAATAACAGCTGATATGCCATTATTGGCTGCCCGTATGAGGGGGATTCCCAGTTCAACGGCACGAAGCTGTGCTTGTTGAAGATGTTGATAGGGTCCAGGCGTTACACCAAACCATGCATCATTTGTAATATTAATAATTGCTTGAGGTGGGGAACCTTTAAAAGTCATTTCATGGGGAAATATTGCTTCATAACAAATCAAGGGTAGATAAGAAAATCCGTTTGGCATTGTAACAATTTTGCGCACACTTGCAGCACTATATCCACCAATAGTATCGGCAAGGGTACGCAATCCAATTTTTTTCAATAAATTCTGATAAGGAAGATACTCACCAAAAGGAACCAAATGAAGTTTATCAGAAGTATTTAAAATATTACCTTGAGCATTAATGACTGCAATTGTATTAAAATATTGTGTTTGAGAATGAGGTAGATCATTGCTGGCGCGTATTGCTCCGATAATAGCCCATTGTTTAGGTTTTAAAAGAGAGGCAATGTGCATTGTGATAGATGAGTTATCATAAAGAAGGTAAGGAACGGAAGCTTCAGGCCATATGATAAAATCAGGTTCTGAATTTTGATCGGTTGTTGGTGTTGCACTTAGCTTCATATGCGCTTCCAACATAGCTTCTCGTGTATTATCACGCAACTTTATATTTTGTTGGATGGACGGTTGAACAATGCGCACCCAATAAGCACTTTTTTGATCTTCAGCTGTGTTTTCTATAGTATGAAGACGATAAAACCCAAAACCACAGTGAATGAAGATAAGTGATAAGCAAAGAGAAAGTGCCACTTTCTTTTTTTCATCCGTTAATAAAACAGTTGGCAAACTGTAGGCTAAGACAGCAAGAATATTCATTCCGTAAAGTCCTACGATTGCATCAGATTGCATGAACATTGGGGTTGGCATGGCTGTATAGCCAAGAGAATTCCATGGAAATCCTGTGAATAAAAACGCACGCAACCACTCGGACAATCCTAATGCAAAGGCTAAAACAAAAAAGCGTGCTATTCCTTTTGTCCATAATAAACCGACAATGAAACCAGAAAAAAACCAATAAAGAGAAAGGTAGAGTGGAGGGAATAAAATGGCTAATGGGACGGCCCAACCAAAAGAATCTGGATCTGTTAACAAAGCATTGCATAGCCACCAAAGTCCGCAAATAAAATAACTAAAACCAAAGGTTCCACAGCTTAAAGCGTAAGTAAAAAAATGTTTTTTATTATTTTTTGTGGCCTGTATTGAGTCAAGTAAAACAATAAAGAGAGGGAAAGTTAAAAAGCAAAGAGGTGTTAAATAAAAGGGTGGAAGTGCAAAAGAAGTAAGAGCACCACACAGAAATATCCATGCTTGGCGTTTCCAGCCTGTAACAGAGAACAAAAAAACGATGAAATTGTGTAAAAACGCTGGACTATTCTTTAGGGATGGCATTGTTTTCAAGATTCTCATTTTTTGGAATGCGAAAAATGCGCAACCGTTTAATCCGGCGTTTATCAGCTTCTAAAATACGAAATCTATAGCCAGGTACAGCTTCAACAATTTCACCTTTGGCAGGAATGCGATCAAGAATGGAGACGATCAAACCACCAATAGTATCAACTTCATCACCATATTCCCCTACGATAAAATCAGGACCAAGAGCTTTCTCCACATCTTCTAGTTCAGTTCTTGCATCAACGAGCCATTTATTATTTGGTTCACGTACGATAGCATTGTCGACATTATCATGTTCATCTTCGATATCCCCAACGACTAACTCAACAATATCTTCCATTGAAACGAGACCATCTGTTCCTCCATGTTCATCAATAACTAAAGCCATTTGAGTTCGTGTCGTTTGCATCCGTGTTAATAATTTGCTTGCAAGCATAGAACTGGGAACAAAGAGAACTGTTCGGATTAAGTCCAATTCACCGATTGGAGTATGTAAGTCTGTATGGTTTAATTGAAGCAAATCGGATTTTTGTTCGGTTTTTGTTGGATTGATAATAAAGCGAATCATATAGTTAAGAATATCGCGGATATGGATCATGCCGCGCGGATCATCTAAAGTTTCAGCATAAACGGGTATGCGAGAATGACCAATTTTTGCAAAACATTTAAGTGCTTCTCCAAGTGAAGTGTTTATTTCTAATGCTTCGATTTCAGAACGAGGTATCATAACATCATCCACGCGTGCTTCACGTAAGCGTAAAATGTTATGCAGCATAGTACGTTCTTCAGGCGAGAAGGGGGCGGTATCTTTTTCATTGTTAGTCGTGAGGGCAACGGTAAGATCATCGCGCAGTGACGTAGGTGCACAATTACGACCACGTAAGAATGAAAATAAATGATTCATCAGAGAATATTTTTCTGTATGATTCGTCTGTTGAGAAGTTTTTTTTTCATTGTTAGAAGATGTTTGACTATTATTTTGTGTATTTATTTTGTTGTCCATGGTTTTGAAATCTTCTAAACTTTCTTTCTTATAATAGATAAATAAGAGGCTTTAAATGGTATGCTTATAATATTAATTTTAAAAGTTAAATTTTATCATTGATAGACAATTCAGCGTAAGGATCTTTTATGGAAAGCTTTTGAAGAATTTCTCTTTCGAGCTTTTCCATTTTATATGCTTCATCATCAGTTTCATGGTCATAACCAAGCAGATGCAAGATACCATGAACAATCATATGTGTTAAATGGTCTTGAAATGTTTTTCCTTCTTTCTCTGCTTCGAAAACAACAGTTTCTCGGGCAATAATAATATCACCGAGCATGGGACCAGGTCGATTTCCAGCTTTAAGTGGAAAAGCAGGAAAGGATAATACATTAGTAGATTTGTTTTTGTTGCGCCATTGTGCATTGATTTGTGCCATATGTTCATCATCCGTAAAAAGCAAGCTAATCTCGCTTACAACATTTGCCAATGAAACATGATGCATAGTTGCCATTAATGCTTTTTCAGTGATATTATAAAGCATTTTCTCATCATTCCACCCTGCGCTTTTAATCATTATATCAATAATAATCATGATGAATCAAATTCATTTTTTAATGCATCGCATGCGAATGATTTTTTTTTATTTTGTATTTCTGAATCACGATCATAAGCACGAACGATAGCAGCAACAAGTGGATGGCGTACAACATCTTTTTCATCAAAATGCACGATTGCAATATTTTCTACATTTGAAAGAATGCGAATTGCTTCAATGAGACCTGATTTTTGCCCTGTAGGCAAATCAATTTGGCTTACGTCACCGGTAACAATCATACGCGTTCCTTCTCCAAGACGTGTGAGAAACATCTTCATTTGCATGGGCGTAGTATTTTGTGCCTCATCAAGAATAACAGCAGCATGGGCAAGTGTTCGTCCGCGCATAAAGGCAAGAGGAGCAATTTCTATGACACCAGAAGCTAAAATACGTTCTATTTTTTCAGCGGGCATCATATCATAAAGGGCATCATAAAGTGGTCGTAAATATGGGTCGATTTTTTCTTTGAGATCACCGGGAAGAAAACCAAGATGTTCTCCAGCTTCCACAGCTGGACGTGAGAGAATAATTCGCTCAATGATACCACGTTCTAGAAGCATTGCAGCATGAGCAACAGCAAGATACGTTTTTCCTGTTCCTGCTGGTCCTACACCAAATACAAGTTCAGTATGCTCCATAGCGCTTATGTAAGCATCTTGTGTTGGAGTTCTTGGATGAATTATTTTTTTATGGGTACTCAACCGTGCTGGTATAGTTTTCGTTGCAGGTTTGTGTGTTATGGTATCTTCTTTCTGCTTCTTTGGTATATCTGCCATAGCAATCGCTCCTTTTATATCTGATAAAGTGAGCTCTTGATGTGTTTTGGCACGTTCATAAAGTTGCTGCAATACATATTGCGCACGTTTTATAACAGAAATATTTCCACGGATTAAGACTTCATTACCACGCGGATGAATACGAAGTTCGAGTTTTTTTTCGATATAAGCGAGATTTTCGTCAAATTTACCAAAAACTGCTTTTGCATATTTATTATTTTCGAAAATCAAAACAACTTGGCTCACATCTGAAACGCTTGTTTGTTTCAAGGTATCAGTCTTTTCAAGGGACGTATTTACTTTTTCTTTAATACGCTTTATTTTTTCGGTTGAAGCTTTCAGCCTATTCTCCATTCTATATAAATATTGCACATTTTGTTAAGTAAATTTTATAAAAGACAATTTTTTACAAAAAGTGCACGCTTTAGATGTAATCATTTTCTTTTAAAATAAAAGAGTTTTCCAAAATATTTATTTTTGAACAAGGTTTTAGAGGCATATTTATCTATCTATCATTTCACCAACAAAACTGTTTGAGCTTGCATTTTTAATATGAATTTCTATCACACTACCTGTAGAGGCTTTTGTATCGACAACAACAGGTAAAAGCCAAGGGGAACGTCCTACCATTTGCCCTGAGTGACGTCCAGGTTTTTCGATAAGAACGTTCGTTTTTTGACCAATTTTAGAACGCAAAAATGCATCTTGTTGCTCAAGGAGAAGGAGCTGTAAATGTTGAAGTCGGGCATCTTTTACAGATTCATCAACATGATTTTTCATTGTGGCTCCCACTGTTCCAGGACGGGGGGAATATTTAAAAGAATAAGCTGAACTGTACTGCACTTGTTGAATAAGTTTAATAGTTTCTTCAAAATCTTCATCTGTTTCTCCTGGAAACCCTACAATAAAATCGCCTGAAAAGGCAATATCTGGCCGTGCGCTTCGAATTTTTTCGATAAGATGAAGATAATGAGAGCTTTTGTGTTGTCGGTTCATGGCTTTTAAGATGCGATCTGAACCTGATTGAACAGGCAGATGGAGGTAAGGCATTAACATATCAAGGTCTCGATGCGCGGCAATAAGGCTATCATCCATATCACGTGGGTGGCTGGTTGTGTAACGCAAACGCTTTAAACCATCAAGTTTTGCAAGATGGTAAAGAAGATCGCCAAGACGCCAAGTTTTTCCATCAACACTTTGTCCATGCCAACCATTAACATTTTGTCCAAGCAACGTAATTTCTTTAACTCCTGCTTCTATGAGTTGGCGGGCTTCCTCGGTAATTTGCTCGACGGACCGTGATATTTCGGCACCCCGCGTATAGGGAACAACACAAAAAGTGCAAAATTTATCGCACCCTTCCTGTACTGTTAGAAATGCGCTAACACCCCGTTTTCTTACTGCATGTTTATTGTGAGGCGGCAAATGAGCAAATTTATCTTCAACAGCATAGTCTGTTTCGATAATTTTTTTTCCTTGTTTGACTTTTTCTAACAATTCTGGCAAGCGGTGATACATTTGCGGACCAATAACAAGATCCACTGTTGGAGCACGGCGCAAAATTTCACTTCCCTCAGCTTGTGCAACACAACCTGTTACACCAACTGTCAAGGGTTTATCAGGTGTGCGTTCTTGACGCATAACGCGCAAACGACCAAGATCAGAATAAAGTTTTTCTGCTGCTTTTTCACGAATATGACAGGTATTAACAAGAATAAGATCGGCATCATTGGGAGTTTGTGTTGTCACATAGCCTTGTGAACTGAGACTATCAGTCATCCGTTGGCTATCATAAACATTCATTTGACATCCATAGGTTTTGATGAAAACCTTTTTAGGAGCAACAGGAGGCGTATTTTTAGGATTTACTTTATTCATAGCGCATGTCTAAATGTTTTTTACACAAATCTCAATCTATTTGCTTAAAAGTTTTTTGCATGATAATTGCATCACCGCGACCATTTTTTGACGGGTAGTAGGCAAGACGTTCAGAAATTTTTTGAAATTTGAAGCGTTGATAAAGGTTCAAAGCAGAAAGGTTTGTAGCTTCTACTTCCAAGAATAATTTTATAGCGCGCTTGTTGTGAAGATGGCAAACTGTGCGATCGACAAGAAGGGTAGCAATTCCTTGTTGACGATAATGAGGGTGGACAGCAATTGTGATGATTTCTGCTTCATCAAGGATGAGACGGCAGAGGCAAAAGCCTAAAATTTGATCAGGGTGATCAAGGAGAAAAGCTTTGTACCCGAAGATAGAGTGATCTGTTAAGAAATTATCAAAAGCTTGTTTTGTCCAAGCAGGGGTAAAACAATGTTGATGAATTTGATGAAGAGCAGCACTATCATTAATTTGTAGCGGAGCAATCTCAAAATTTTTTTTTGTCAATGAAAATTTGGACATTATTTTTTTCGTGGTAAAGCAAAATCGGTTTGTTGTTTTGCATCAGCACTGCGAAGATAGAGTGGGCGAGGTGAGTTTTGTGGTTGTTTGTTGGCAGCAAGATAAGCATAGCTTACAATATCAGCCGCTTCGCAGGGGATTTTTTCTAGGACAATTTTTTCGTTTATTTTATGGTTTTTAATATGCTGTACAACGACATCAGCGGCTGAGCCAGTCAGTCGGGTTTTTTTTGGCAAATCTTCGAGGATATTTTCAATTGTTTTTAATCCCGGCGCTCCCAAAGGTGTGAGATCTTTATGGAAATTTTGATGGTAAAACATATCTCTTCCTGCTTCAATAACAACAGTAATTGCCGATGTAGAATTTTCATTGGTTGTTACTTGTGCGGCTAATGCTTCAAGAGCACTCACTCCAACAGCTGGTATCTCAAGTGCTAATGCCAAAGCGCGCGCTGTTGCAACACCGACACGTACACCAGTAAACGATCCAGGTCCAATATTGACAGCAATACGTTCAACTTGATCAAGCGTCATATTGGCTTGTGTCATTATTTGTGTAATCTGCCCAATAAGTTTTTCAGCATGTCCTTTGTTCATGCGCTCATTGATGCGCGCAATAACAGACTTATGGCAAATGAGTGCAACAGCACAATAAATTGAAGCAGTATCTATAGCAAGGATAAGCATAAAAATAGTTTAGTTGAATAAAACGATAAACAAAAGGCCTGTTATATTTTTAATCTTTTTACTGTTGTATATTCCATTTATAAGAAAGTTACTAGTGCCAATAAGCAACAATATCTTTTATAGAATAGAATGAGCTATTGATTTGATTCTTATTTGTTTTTATTGTTAATACATTGATTTATAATGATATTTATTATTTCCATGTTAAATAAGATCCTTGGACATTGTAAGATTTTCTTATTTTAAATCTGCTTATCTTGAATCAATTGAAATCACTTGCTTGCACACCACAAACGAGGCTGGTGTGTAGGTAAAAAACTATTAAGAAAGGACTAAAATGGCTCTTATGAATCATCTTGATGCAAGCGCTATCGGCAACATTGGGAGCTAGAAATAGAGCCGATAGTATAACGTTCCGGCTTGTACTTCACAAGCGAAAAGATGGGGAGTATAATGTATTTTATACACGTCATGGGGATTTTACAGTATGTTATTCATAGGCACTGCCGTGAAAGGGAGCTCAAGTGCGTTGAGAGGTGTTTTTTTACAAGAACGTGAATGCACAACATAAATATATTCTGTTTTGGGCGTTTTGTTCTTCGTGAGAGACGTAACCCCATTAAAGTGTATATTTATCAATCTTTTATACAAACTTTAATTTAATGAGATTAGAGATGAAAGAAATAGCATTATTTTGTATGATTTACGTATTTAATACTATATCGCTGCAAATTATTATGGGTTAAAAAGTAATTTTGGCAGTTTGCGCTTCATATTATAGCTCTTTCAATTTTTGTATAGAATAATAGGCAAATTTTTAGAATTTTTGCTGGTTTTATGAAAGAGCTGATTTTAGTAGTAGTAAGACTTTGGATTGATTGTATACTCCGTTGAAAAAAGAAACAATCAATGCATATTTCAAAATGTTATATGATTTAAATCATTCAATTGTATCATGATAAGGCTACAAATACCGAGAATAATTATGGAGCAGGTTGAAGTCAAAATGACGCGCCATCCTGCTTTTTTTAATGATCGTATATCAACACCTAAACCTAATGCTGCCATTGAAATGATAGTGAATACCTGAGCAATAAGTTTGATCGGATTTATAGCCGTTTCAGGAATAAGTCCGCTTGAGCGGATAAGCATCATGATAATAAAACCGATTATAAACCATGGCACAAGAGTATGTAGACGAAAACGTGTTTGTGCTGAGCGATGATAGATAATTGATAGAATAAAAATAACAGGACCTAACATGAGAACGCGTACCAATTTAACAATTGTTGCAATTTGGACGCTTACAAAAGAGATAGATGCTGTTGCTGCCAAAACTTGCGGTACAGCATAAACAACCATGCCAGCAAGCACGCCATATTGGCTAAATGACAAATTCAAAGATGGATGTAAAAAGGGTAGAAATAAAATAATAAGAACTCCTAAAAGAGCAGTAAAAGCAATTGATGCGGCTACTTCGTCATGCTTTGCTTTAATGACAGGTGCAACAGCGACAATAGCTGAATTGCCACAAATAGCATTCCCGCAAGCGACCAGCATTGCCAAATGTGTAGAAAGCCCGAAAAGTCGGCCGATAGCAAAGCTCAGGATAATCGTTACGAATATCACGAATATGATACTAGCAAGCAAATTCCAACCAGCTGAAAGGACTGCGTTAATGCTAATGCTTGCTCCTAGAAGAACGATAGCAATTTCAAGAAGTGTTTTTGCAGAAAAGGTGATACCTTTTTGAAAATATGTTGGCAAAGGAAAACAACTACGGATAATCGATCCTAAAAGAATTGCCAAAACAAGGCTTTCAAGCCATGCTTGTCCAAAAAGCTGTTTTTCTACAACTTCTAAGCCATAAGCTAAGGCTGATATGAGTAAACATACTAAAATACCAGGACCAAAGTCGTTTAAAAGTGAAAGTTTTTTCTTTATCATTTTAATATTTCCCCCATAACAAAGAAATGATAGCAAACAAAAAGAGATAACAGATAAGAAAAAGTTTTAAAGATTTGTTCGTGCTTGTACAGCTGCTGCTAAAGTTCCATCATCAAGATAATCAAGCTCGCCTCCTACAGGCACACCATGAGCAAGTCGCGTAATTTTAACTGGAAAATTAGAAAGCTGATCAGTGATATAGTGAGCAGTTGTTTGACCTTCGACAGTCGCATTGACAGCAAGAATAATCTCCGTAATAGGATTTTGTACAACACGTTGTATTAAGGTGGCAATGTTGAGTTCGTCAGGACCTATTCCATCTAAGGGGGAGAGTCGTCCACCCAACACATGGTAACGTGCGGCTAAAGTTTTTGCACGTTCAAGAGCCCACAGATCAGCAATATCCTCAACAACGATGATTGTTGTATCATCGCGGCGCAAATCTGTACAAATTGAACAAGGATCAATGGTATCGACATTTCCACAAACAGAACAAATGCCGACTTTTTCGATAGCTGCTTGTATAGCTGCTCCTAAAGGCTCCAGCAAAGTCTCCTTTTTTTTGATAAGATGCAGTGCAGCACGACGCGCTGAACGTGGACCAAGACCTGGTAACCGTGATAAAATCTGAATGAGACGTTCAATCTCAGGTCCTGCAATGTATTTAGACATATTTTTGTCCCACGGAAAAAATCCGTTTCATTAAAATGGAAGCTTGAAACCTGATGGGAGTGGTAGCCCTGCCGTTATACTTTTGGTTCTTTCTTCTATTGCGATTTCGATTTTTGTTCTTGCTTCATTATAAGCTGCCATAATGAGATCTTCAAGAATTTCAGCTTCTTCAGGTTTGAGTAATGAAGGATCAATTTGAATTGCTGTTATAATATTTTTGCCATTTAAAGTGATATTGACGAGACCACCCCCTGCAGTACCCACAGCTTGTAGATTAGCTATTTCCTCCTGAATCTTCTGCATTTTTTCTTGCATTTCTTTGGCTTTTTTCATCATGCTCATCATTTCACGCATAGGAATAGGTATCCTTATTCATCATTGATATCATTTTTATTTTTAAAAATATCAGCATTTTTAAAGGTATTGGAGAGTAAATCAAGATCATTTTCTTCTTTATTGAGTCGAATATCGACAATTTTTGCTTCTGGGAAATGATTGAGGATTTTCGCGATATCAGGATCTGTTTCTGCATTAGAAAAAAGAGTCTTTTGAATCGCTATACTTTCCTCCTGTAAGGTTGGGCCACCTCCTTCATTAACAAAAGTTATTGTCCAGCGTTTTTCAGTCCATTGAGATATCTTTTTTTCTATATCATGAGCAAGAAATTGTGGGGTATTTTCAGAAAGTCTCAAGGTAATATGCCCAGCTTCAAAAGAAACAGGATGAACAAATTCTTTAACAAGGAGTTTGAAAGGAACATCATCATGCTGTTCGGCTAATTTAATAATATCGTGCAAAGAATTAATCACGAGAGTTTTAGGTTCAGTAATCTCTTCTGTTGTTTGCGTGACAGAATGCGATAAATTTGCAATCTTTCCAGAAAGATCAGTAGATTGAGAAGTTTCTAGAACCTCTGTTACTTCTTGAGCGTTGGTTTTTTCAGAAGTTTGATTTTTAACTAAATTTTCCGGTTGTAAGGAATGATCTAATTGGTTTTTCAAAGATGTTTTTAAATCTGATTGATCGGGTAATGTATTTGAAATGCTCGAGGAAACATGGGTATCGACCATTGTTTCTTTTGGTATATTATTTGCATTTGTAGATTCTTGATGAGAAGAGTTTTTAACCAGTGTGAGAGGTGTTTTTTCTTGCGTAAGCTTTTTTAAAGCTTCATCAAGAGTTGGAAGGTCAGCCGTGTGAGCAAGACGAATTAAAAGCATTTCAGCAGCTTGAAGTGGACGTGCAGTTTGATTAACTTCCTGTAAACCTTTGAGTAACATTTGCCAGTTTCGAGATAAAATAGGAACGGAAAGTTTTTTTGAAAAGTCTACACTTTTTAAACGTTGTTCTTCAGTTAGCGAAAAATCTTCCACTATTTCTGGTGTAAAACGTAAACGTGTGACCAAATGATTAAAATCGGCCAGTTCTGTCAATATAGTAAGAGGATCAGCCCCTGCTTCATATTGACTGCGTAATTCATGTAATGCATTGACAACATCGCCCTTCATAATAAATTCAAAAAGATCAATAATACGTGCTTGATCTGCGAGTCCTAACATTGTACGCACCGCAATAGCATTAACATTGCCATTGCTATGGGCAATCGCTTGATCAAAAATGGATAATGCATCACGTGCAGAGCCTTCTGCAGCGCGAACAATCATAGAGAGTGCTTGATCCTCTACTTCTACCTTTTCATATTTCGCAATTTGGCGCAAATGTGCACACAAAGCTTTTGATTCAATACGTCGCAAATCAAAACGTTGGCAACGTGAAAGGATTGTAATAGGAACTTTGCGAATTTCTGTTGTGGCAAAAATAAATTTTACATGGGATGGTGGTTCTTCAAGAGTTTTCAACAAACCATTAAAAGCTTGTGTTGAGAGCATATGGACTTCATCGATAATATAAACCTTATAGCGTGCAGAAACAGGACGATAGCGTATTTGTTCAATAATTTCACGAATATCGTCAATGCCTGTATGAGAAGCGGCATCCATTTCTATAACATCAATATGGCGTCCTTCGATAATTTGTGTGCAATGTTCACCAAGAGAGTCCAATACGGTTGTTGGTTGGTCAATATCTTTTGTTTTATAATTGAGCGCACGTGCCAAAATACGTGCTGTTGTGGTTTTTCCTATGCCACGAATCCCTGTTAACATCCATGCTTGTGCAATGCGACCTTTTTCAAAGGCGTTGGTGAGAGTACGCACCATAGCTTCCTGACCAATGAGGTCAGAGAAGTTTTGTGGTCGATATTTACGAGCAAGAACACGATAGGCTGTTTCTACCGGTACATTTTCCATGAATGTTTCCAACTTCAAAGTTCTTTATGCATACATTTTGATAATACAAAAGCATAGGTCAATACTGTACTCTCATATAAAAGGATTTTTTCTTAATCAAATTATTTATGGGACAATTTGTTTAAAGACAACCAAATCCCTTTACCGCTGCATACAAACGCTGCTCTGAAGATTTAAAATACTTCGCTAAAAGATAGCATAAAAATAATTTCTTCAGCAAAACAGGAGGCTGGCACGATGACCCGTACCAGAACTCGTTAGGGCTGCTTCTTTCCAGACCTGACCCAGTTGGCGAGTAGTTCGTCCACCACCAACCTCCCAAAATCCATATTGTCGATTTAGAATGAAAAATCAAGCTCAGAAACAAAAAATATTATAAGAACGATGAAGAATTTTCCTTTGCGTTTAATTTATTAACATATAAACAACAAAGAAGTTGAGGATTTATCAGTTTTCATAACAATAGCTCTTCATATTTTTTCTTTTAACATCTATGAATGTAAATCTTGAGTAGATATTATCGCTCTTTTTTCTTGAGTGCTGATTTTCTTCATTAAAGACGTTGGGTTCATCACCAGATGGATCAATATATGCGTTCCCATTATTGGAGAAAAGATTTCACATATCTTTTAAGGACTGTACTCTTACAAGAGACGATGCAATTTAAAAGCTATAAAATAATAATGATGGCACAGATTTATGATTTCATAACTGTAAAAATGGTATTTTATATACACGACATTTTATAGCTTGAAATAATTATATTTTTTGACGATAAGAGAAAAGCAAGATGAATTTTTTACAAGAATCTTGAATGAATATGATTAAAATGCAATGAGGAATGCCTCTATAAAACAATTTTTACTTCTCTTCTTAATCTATAAATGATTTGGGTACGATGTACTTTATAGTAATTAAAATGAAGCATTTGCGAAGGTAAAAGTTATATTCTTATTTAAAAATTAGCTCTGATGGTAGAGAGTAAAGAACAATTTAAGTTTAGTCATTTAGTTGTCGCAAAAGTTCTTTAATATCTAATTTTATGAGTAGCTTAAGGTTTTCCATATCATTACAAAACACCTCTTCAGAGATAAGTTTTAATAGCTCATTATAACCTATTTTGAAAAAAACACCTGAACAAAAGAATAATTTTACTCACATTTAGATGCTATTAGAAATATTATTAATCATAATCTCCTGTGTCACAATTTGTTCCAATAACTTTTTTCTTCGTAATATTTTTAAAAATATAATGTCCTGACGAAGGAAAACTTATATGAAGAGATTTTATATTTTTTAGGGTAAAGATCTTCTTTTCTTTATCATGGGTTATTTTCTTTTCATCATCAACAAAAATTCTCAATTTGTTTAAATCAGAAGGGGCAGAGTATGATAAAGTAAAGGATACTTTCTTCGGCTTAAAGATACTACAAGAGTATTCAGCTCCTTGATGGATTGTATCAGATGGTATGATCACAACACTTTCATCCAGCCCAAAATTCCATTTTTTCTCACCAAAGCCAGCGAATGCAACACTAGAGTAGACGAGAATATTGGCAGCTAATAATCCTTGCGTGAAGATTTTTTTCATTATCCTCTCCTTTTTTCTAAAGTTAGGTGGAATATAAATCAGTTTTTATAAAGATAAAAGTTCAAACTTAACGCTAAAATCAGGGCTAAGTTGCATTTTCTAGTTTTAAACCATGTTTAAAATGATATTAATCTAAGAGATTTGAATGCTCTATTATGTATAATAATTTGAATTATTTTGAGAGCAATTTAGAAGTTTGTTATCTTTATTAGAATAAATTGTCATAGGAAATGACTTTTCTCAAGAACCTCTCTTTAATGTGGAAAGGGAAATAGATGGTACAAGCGTTTTTATTTTTGGTTACTGTTTTTTCTTCTTCAGTGTTTATGAAGGGTGTTGAGTAGAAAAAACGAGCTCTTTCAAGATGCGTTGCATTATGAAATTTTTACGATGCTTTTTGATATCAACAAAAAATGATGGCAGCTTAATTGCTTTTATATATACGATGTTCGATCGTTTTGTGCCGGATAAGTGCCGATAATACGCAATTCTGCAGAAAAGAAAGACAACTCTTCTAAGGCAAGTTTCATCATAGGGTCTTCAGGATGTCCTTCAATATCAACAAAGAATTGTGTTGCATTGAAATTTCCACCAATTTGATAGCTTTCTAATTTTGTCATATTGATACCATTCGTTGCAAATCCTCCCATAGCTTTATAGAGAGCAGCGGGGACATTGCGCACGCGAAAAAGAAGACTGGTGATGATTTTTTCGCCATTTTGAGGTTTAGGGACATGTCGTTTGGAGCGTGAAAGGATGACAAAACGGGTAATATTATGAGGGTTATCTTCAACATCTCTTTCAAGAATATCAAGTCCATAGAGTTCTGCTGCGATTAAAGGTGCTAGAGCAGCCTGTGAACGTTTAGCATTTTTTTTAATAAATTTTGCAGCTCCAGCGGTGTCGGCAGAAACAACAGGTTTCCAACCGTTGTTTCGTATAATTTTTCGGCATTGTGCAAGAGCATGCGTATGGCTGTGGACGGTTTTAATTTCGTCATGTGTAACGCCGGGCAAAACCATGAGTTGAAAATGGATAGGTAAAAAATATTCATCAATAATATAAAGAGATGATTGAGGTAAAAGATGATGAATGTCTGCAACGCGTCCCGCAAGAGTATTTTCAATAGGGATCATAGCAAGATCAGCTTTCCCGCTTTCCACTAAATTAAGGGCGTCTTCAAAAGTAGCAGAGGGAATAGTATCCATATGGGGGAACATATTGGAGCAAGCAATATGGGAATTAGCGCCGTATTCTCCTTGGAAAGAAATTTTATTGGTTTTTTTAAATATTTTCATGCTAAAATCTCACAAACTCTATCGAGATCATGTTGTGTGTCCACACCTAAGGGAATTGTATCGATTATTTCCACATCGATACGCAGATTGTGTTCTAATGCGCGTAATTGTTCAAGTTTTTCACGTTGCTCAAGTGGTGAGGGTTTGAATGATACAAATTTCTCAAGTGCTTCGCGCCTATAGGCATATATTCCAATATGGTGATAAAGAGGACCATCTCCATAGGGTGCTGTGGCGCGCGTAAAATAAAGAGCACGAAGGCGATTTTGAGAAAGCGGTGTACCAATGATTTTGACAACATTGGGATCTCTTGTTTCATTTTCTTCAATGATTTGAGCACCCAAGGTTGCAATATCAGTAAGGCTATTTTCTAAAGGGCATAGCGCACGAATGATTTCCTGAGGCATTATTGTTGGGAGGTCACCTTGTATATTTAAAATGGCGTTGTAGCGTTGTGCAGGATCAATGCGCATTAAAGCTTCATAGATACGATCAGATCCAGACTTATGATCACCTCGTGTTATGATATATTCATGCCCATAATCTGCAACAGCTTTAGCAATATCATGATGATCTGTTGCAACGATTGTACGTCCTATTGCGGCTTTTTTGGCTTGTTCTGCGACATGAACAATCATCGGCTTTCCACCAATTTCAGCGAGAGCTTTTTGAGGAAGACGGGTTGAGCCTATACGGGCAGGAATAAGAATAATTGGTTCAAGAGCCATTGTAAGATTCCAAATGTCATCTGTGATGCATTTATGATGTTGTGTGTTATAAAGAAAAAGCTTAAACTAAAAATGGTAATGAAACCGTGAACATTTGAGTTTTTATGAATCGCCCGAGATTTATTTATTTTATTTGTGCTTGTTTATGTGTGCTGGTCATTATTGTGGGGATTTCCACACTCAGCAATATAATTTACGATCATCCTACATCAGTCCAATATCATCATACAGTTGCCAAGAATGATATATTTCAAGAAAAACAAAAAGCACCCGATGTTTCTTTATCACTAAATAGCCGCCTTCAACAAGGCGATTTTGAAAATGGCCGTAAAATTTTTCGCCAATGTGCCATATGCCACACATCTGGACGTAATGAAGCAGGGCGTGTTGGTCCAGTTCTCTGGGAGATTGTTAACCGCCCTTTGGCATCAGCAGCAGGTTTTGCATATTCACGGGCATTGCGCGCGCATTCTGATCAAAAATGGGATTTTGTAACGTTGGATCGTTATTTACATTCTCCACGTGAAGCTTTTCCTGGGACCATTATGTCTTTTCGTGGAATTAAAAATGACCAAGATCGTGCCGATCTTTTGCTTTATTTACGCAGTTTATCCGATCATCCTGTTCCTTTACCAATGGATAATAATAAAGCGAACGAGCCAAACTCACTTATACCATAGATGTTAATTTTAGAAAGAAGTCTGACTTTTTTTAATTTTAGTTTCACGGTTTTATAAAAAGAGCTCTTATTGATGTTTTGTTAGGGGGAACGCCCCTCACGCAAAACAGAACACATTTAACATTGCATATTTACTCGCTTATTTTAAAGAGATCTTTTATAAAAATACACTCTTTACGCTGTCATCTGCGGATTGGTTTTCAAGATTTGTGGGCTTCACTTTTTCTACATATACTTGTCTGTAAAATTATAGCTGAAGGATTATCAATTCATGAGCCGCAGCTTTCTGCTTCTGAATGTAATAATTATGTAATTAAAGCTCTCCATGAAGTTTATCTTAATCCTTCTATACACATCAATCCCCATGTATTTTTTTATGAACAGAGACAATTGATTGTTCTTATACGTGCAATGATCCTAAGCTGCATTTTATGATGCTTGATGAATAGACGTTTTCTCTTAAGGTTAGAGGTGTAGGTACAGATCATTGACCTTTTATAGTATCGGTCACTAAAATATGACTTAGATTATTTATAGGTTGTTGTCTGTATAAGACATTGATTTATAATTATAATTTATCGTTATTCACATTGAATTAGAACCCCGAATAACGTAGAATTCTCTCATTTCAAATCTGTGTATCTTGAATCAATCAAAATCACTTGCTTGCACGTCACAAGCGGGGCTGGCGTGTGGGTAAAAACTATAAAAGAAAGGAGTAAAAATGATTCTGATGAATCGGCTTAATGCAAGATCTGTCGCAACATTGGGGGCTGGCAAATATAATGATGGTGCCGGCTTGCTTCTTCATAAGCGTAAAGATGGAGATGCTCAATGGCTGTATCGTTATACCATTCACGGTCGGCGCCGCGAAATGAGCTTGGGTGCCTTAAGACATGTCTCTTTAAAACAAACCCGTGAATTGGAAAACCTATGGCGGTCTGAAGTAAGCACTGCCATGTGAAACAATTTTTATGTGTGAATAGTAAAATAGCTGAATAGAATTCCGCTGATTGTATTTTTATCTACGCCGAAAATTTTTTACACAAGAACACTGATGGCCGCTACATTTGCATGAGTCTCTGTCCATTTATAGACGATGACATGAAATTATGTCGATAATCCATTATAGAGAATTATTTTTTCACAAAAGGTTTTCCATATTTGTGATAAATCTAATAGTTTCCATGGGTTACAGTGTTTCGATGATTTGCGATAAAATACTAGTATTTCAATATATGTTGCGAGAGTGCTAAAAATTAGTGGAAGAGAGGACATCATCATGATTCTCCAAGCTTCTTAATAACTATGGCATTTTCTTTATAATTTGAGCGTTTATAGGTAATAACATTAAATTGCGCTAATAATCCGTTATAGAGAAGAATCTTTCCTACTAATGGCTCTCCGATGTTTGTGATCATTTTAATAACTTCCATTGCTTGTAGGGTCCCAATAACGCCAGGTAAAACACCGATGATTCCAGTTTCAGCGCATGTTGGGATAGTCCCGTGAGCTGGAGAGGTGGGAAATAAATCGCGATAGTGAGGATTATTGTCTTTATACGGCATAAGGACGGTTAATGAGCCATTAAAACGTTCTACAGCACCACTTATTAAAGGTTTTTTGCATTGGGCAGCGTGATCAGCAAGAAGATAGCGTGTCGTAAAATTATCACTTCCATCAACAATGATGTGGTAAGCATTGAGCAGTTTATCCACATTACTTTTATCTAAGCGTAGGGTGTGTTTTTCAACTACAACATGGGGATTTATTGCTTTTATAGTGGTTTCAGCACTGTCTGTTTTGCTTTTGTTTATTGCATTTGTTTTATGAATAACTTGGCGTTGTAAATTGGAAAGTGAAACGATGTCGTTATCGACAATTCCAAGGGTTCCAACACCTGCAGCAGCCAAATAGGTTAAGACAGAAGCACCAAGACCACCGGCGCCCACAACAAGAACGCGTGCT
Source organism: Bartonella sp. TT29SHDZB (assembly GCF_042193395.1). NCBI lineage: Bacteria > Pseudomonadati > Pseudomonadota > Alphaproteobacteria > Hyphomicrobiales > Bartonellaceae > Bartonella > Bartonella sp. TT29SHDZB. The sequence goes on along the minus strand of NZ_JBHILQ010000005.1, from coordinate 22,794 downwards.
TTTTTTAGCTTTTGTTGTCCTGCGCCACCAATTTCAGGCAAAATGATATGGCGTGCATAGCGTTCGATTTCTTTGTTGTTTAATTTTATATCTGTTTCTTGTGTCATAAATTTTCTCTTGTCATAGTTCTTTTATTGTTTACTAAGTTTATGGTGCATAGACCAGTCTGCTTTTAGGATAGGGAGGATTTATTGATGAAAATTGCCATTCAGATGGATCATATTTCAACAGTTCGGATTCAAGGAGATACGACATTTGCACTCGCTTTAGCAGCACAAGAACGTGGACACTCTCTCTTCCATTATACACCAGATCGTTTATCTCTGTGTAATGGTTGTGTGATTGCACGACTAGAGCCATTGATTGTACATGATAAAGAGGGAAGCCACTATCAATTAGAAAAGCCTGTTCGCACTGAATTAACAGATATGGATGTGGTTCTTTTACGCCAAGATCCACCTTTTGATCTCAATTATATCACAACAACTCATTTGTTAGAACGTATTCATCCTAAAACACTCGTTGTGAATGATCCGGCATGGGTACGCAACAGTCCAGAAAAAATTTTTGTTACTGAATTTTCCGATCTGATGCCAGAAACATTAATTACCAAAGATATTGAAGAAATAACAGCTTTTAGAGAGACATTTGGCGATATTATTGTTAAACCACTTTATGGAAATGGGGGCGCTGGTATTTTTTATTTAAAACAAGATGATCGCAATTTAGCATCATTGTTGGAAATGTTTGCAGAAATTTATCACGAACCGTTTATTGTTCAGCGCTATTTAGAGGCAGTACGAAAAGGAGATAAAAGGATTATTTTGCTTGATGGTACACCTGTTGGAGCTATTAATCGAATTCCGACAGAAACAGATGTTCGTTCTAATATGCATGTTGGAGGTCGCGCGGAAAATGTTGAGTTAACAAAACGTGATTATGAGATTTGTGAACGCATTGGTCCAGCTTTAAAGGAACGCGGTCTTCTTTTTGTGGGGATTGATGTGATTGGAGATTATATAACAGAAATTAATGTGACGTCTCCTACAGGAATTCGTGAAATTAAACGCTTCTGCTGTACAGATATTGCTCATTTGTTTTGGGATGTTATTGAGTTCAAGCGTTCAAATGAATTTATTTGACAGAGGACAAAAACATGGTTTTAAAAAATGATCCATATTGTTTTTTTATATTTGTTATGTTGCAAATGTGAACTAGAATGACCGTATAATATAAATTAAGAGGCTTTATCCTCAATTTTTAGGGAGCTTATAGATGAATAGAGTATTATCAATTGGAGTGGGATTGTTTTTTGCGCTACTGCTGTCAGCAAATGGAGGCAATGCGCGCGATCAAATACAGATTACTGGTTCATCTACAGTTTTACCTTATCAAAAGATTGTTGCTGAAACATTTGGGGAAATTTATCCTCATTTTAAGGTTCCTGTTATCGAATCTGGTGGAACAGGAGCTGGTATTAAGGAATTCTGCCGTGGTATTGGGGAGAACACTGTTGATATTGTTAATGCTTCGCGAGCAATGAAACCGAGTGAATTACAGTCTTGTTTTGATGCTGGTGTAAAAGATGTTGAGGAAATACGTATTGGGTATGATGGCATTGTTTTTGCAACAGATATTAAGGGACCTGATTGGAAATTACAGCCAGTAGATGTTTATAAGGCCCTTGCGGCTCGAATTATTATAGACGGAAAGTTGCAGCCCAATAATGTTTCGAGATGGAATGCAGTTAATGGTGCTCTTCCTGACTGGACGATAGCAGCGTATATTCCTGGAGAGAAGCATGGAACGCGTGAAGTTTTTGAAGAAAAATTACTTGCTGTAGGCTGTAAAGAGAGTGGAGCGGTTGAGACGATGAAGTCTTTAGGGATGGATGATAAGGAAATATACGCTGCTTGTATTGCAGTACGTAAGGATGGAAAAGCGGTTGATATTGATGGTGATTATTCTGAAACATTTGCGCGTCTAACTTCTAATAAAACAGGGGTTGGTATTTTTGGTTTGTCTTTTTATCAAAATAATGCCGATAGGCTAAAGGTTGCCGATATTAACGGTTTTGCGCCAACAGTTGAGACGATTTCTAGTGGACAATATCCAGTTTCTCGTCCGCTTTTTTTCTATATTAAGAAAGCACATTTAGGTATTATTTCAGGTTTGCGAGAGTATGTTGATTTTTTTCTTTCTGATCAAATGATTGGTCCAGAGGGGCCTTTGGCTGAATATGGTTTGATTGTTTCTCCTGAAAAGGAACGTCAAGCACAGCGTTCTGATTTTTCTGCTGGTCGAGTAATGACATTGAAATAATTGGCTGGGAATAATTTGTTGGATTTCCAAAGTAAGAGTTTTTGGTGCTATTTTTTTATAAGAACTGAAAGATAAAATGCGCATTTCCTTCATTGTTTTGCTGTTGTTGACTCTTGGATTTTGTGGCTTTTGTATTTCTTATATGCGAGCACGCTTTCTTGAAGACAGACAACATAAAATGCATTCTCGTGCGTATTATTATGGCTGGTGGACATTTTTGATTACTGTTATTCCAGCTTTTATTTTTTTAATTTTTTGGGATGCGGGGAGTACAATTTATTTAGAATATAATGCCTCTCAAGAGCTTGGGGCGTATAGTGCGCATGTAACAGAGCCTGTAAATCATGATCTACTTTGGGAGACACTTCGAAGTCTCGTCAAAATGCTTCATCACTTTGAAGGGGACCTTTCTACCGTTTCCTATAAGAAAGTGCAGGAACAATTACTCACGAAAGGGTTTGTTTTACCTCATGAAGCATCGGATGATGTGTTCAAAATAGCACAATCATGGGTATTTTCTTCTGAAAAGCTTCAGTTTATTGGTCATGGTTTCCTTTTTGCTATTGCGTTCTTTGGTTTTATCTGTGGAATGATGCAAATTGCTCCTCAACAGCGTGCGCGTAATAAGGTTGAATCTTTGATTATTATTGGCTTGGCTTGTGCTTCTATCGTTGCTATCTTGACGACAATAGCCATTGCACTTTCTATGTTTTTTCAGACAATAAGCTTTTTTCAGTCTGTATCCTTTTCGAATTTCTTTTTAGGAACGGTTTGGGATCCACGTTTTTCTGCGAGCGGTTCAAGCAATGAAGTAGGACAATTTGGTTTAATACCGCTTCTTGCTGGTACGCTTTATATTGCATTTGTTGCCATGCTTTTTGCTGTACCTATAGGATTATTTTCAGCTCTTTATATGGCCGAGTATGCTTCTTCGCGATTGCGAGCAATTGTGAAGCCATTGTTAGAAGTTCTTGCTGGCATTCCAACGATTGTTTATGGCTTTTTTGCTTTGAAGGTTGTAGGACCATTTTTACGTGATCTCTCTGCTTCTCTCTCAGACGGGGTTAGTTTTATTATGGCGCAAAGTGTTTTGACTGCTGGAGTTGTGATGGGAATTATGTTAATTCCTTTTGTTTCCTCTTTGTCAGATGATGTTATAACAGCTGTTCCACGTATTTTACGTGAAGGTTCTTATGGTTTAGGAGCAACGCAGTCTGAAACGATTAAGAAAGTCGTTATACCTGCAGCGCTTCCAGGGATTATGGGAGCAATTTTGTTGACGGCATCGCGTGCAATTGGAGAAACAATGATTGTGGTTTTGGCGGCAGGTGTTGCAGCAAACTTAACACTCAATCCTTTCGAAGCAATGACTACGATGACTGTTAAGATTGTTAATCAATTAACCGGTGATTTTGAGTTTAACTCTCCACAAACTCTGGTGGCTTTTGCCTTGGGAATGACACTCTTTGTTATGACACTTTTGATGAATATTCTAGCTCTTTATATTGTGCGTAAATATCGGGAACAATATGAATGAATGAAAAAATTCTTTTTCCTCGTCGCAATATTAGCCTCAAACGTCGGTATTGGGCTGAACGTCGTTTTCGTGCCTATGGTTTAATTGCCATTTTTATTGGTTTGTTTTTTTTATTTGCACTTTTATGCTCTATTATTAGCCAAGGTTATACAGCTTTTTTTCAAAGTCAAATGACATTATCAATTTATTTGGATGAAAAGATCATTGATCCAGGTGGTCAACGTAAAACAAATCCACAGGTTCTCATAACGGCGAATTATCCGATTCTTGTACGCAATGCTTTAGCAAAGAAACTTGATATCGATCAAAATGATCGAGCTTCTCTGCGGGATGTTAATCGTATGTTTTCAAATGGCGTCCGTGTTCAACTTCGTGAAATGGTGACAAAGAATCCAAAACTGATTGGCACAATGCAAAAAATCAAAGTTTTGGCAGCTGCGGATATCGATTCTGCTTATAAGGGGCAGATTGATCTGCATGTAGCAGAAAAAAACCGTAAAGTTTCTAATCGACAAGTAGAATGGATAAAGCGTTTAGCGCATGATGGTACGCTTTATAAAACATTTAATGTTGGTTTTTTTACATTTGGCGCTTCAAGTCGTCCTGAAACTGCGGGCTTAGGTGTTGCGATCATTGGTTCTCTTTATATGATAGGCATCGTTTTATTGGTTTCACTCCCGATAGGCATAGCGACGGCTCTTTATTTGGAAGAATATGCACGCAAAAATAAATTTACAGATTTTATTGAAGTTAATATCAATAACCTTGCTGCTATTCCTTCGATTGTATTTGGTCTTTTAGGACTCGCGGTTTTTGTTAATTTTTTGGGGTTACCACGTTCAGCTTCTTTGGTTGGTGGTCTTGTTTTAGCGCTCATGACACTCCCCACGATCATTATTGCGACACGTTCTGCTTTGCGTGCTGTTCCTCTCTCTATTCGTGCCGCAGCGTTAGGGTTGGGGGCATCAAAAACACAAATGATTTTTCATCATGTTGTTCCTTTAGCAGCACCTGGTATTTTGACAGGCACAATTATTGGAGTAGCTCAGGCTTTGGGTGAAACTGCGCCTTTGCTTTTGATTGGAATGGTTGCTTTTGTTGTTAATATTCCTACGACCCCCATGGATCCAGCAACAGCTTTGCCTGTTCAAATTTTTATGTGGGCGGGTGAAGCAGAGCGCGCTTTTGTTGAAAAGACGTCGGGGGCTATTATTGTATTAATGATTTTTTTGGCGATCATGAATATTTCTGCGGTTTTTTTACGTCGACGATTTGAACGCCGCCAGTAATTTTAATAAAATAACAACTTCGATAAGATTTTTGTAAGGTGAATTTTTATAATGAAAATTAAAATGCGTGGTCAGGATGTGAAGGTTTCTTATGGAGACAAAGAAGCACTCCATGGTATTACACTTGATATTCCTGAACATCAAGTGACGGCTTTGATAGGTCCATCAGGATGCGGGAAGTCGACTTTTTTGCGTTGTTTTAACCGTATGAATGATACGATTGAAGGCGCTAAAATAACGGGTCTTATTACTTTAGATGGGGAGAATATTTATGACACACGGATTGATGTTGTAGAATTGCGTGCACGTGTAGGAATGGTTTTTCAAAAACCTAGTCCTTTTCCAAAATCTATATTTGAGAATGTTGCTTATGGACCACGCATTCATGGTTTAGTTAAAACGCGTTCTGAATTGCATGATGTCGTTGAAAAGAGTTTGAGGCAGGCAGGTTTGTTTGAAGAAGTAAAAGACCGACTTCATGATCTTGGAACAAGTTTATCAGGAGGACAACAACAGCGTTTGTGTATTGCACGCGCCATTGCGGTTAGTCCTGAAGTTATTTTGATGGATGAGCCCTGTTCGGCTCTTGATCCCATTGCGACAGCACGGATTGAAGAGCTTATCGATGCATTGAGGCAGAATTATACAATTGTTATCGTAACGCATTCCATGCAACAGGCCGCACGTGTTTCTCAATATACAGCTATGTTTCATTTAGGGCATTTGGTAGAAGTTGGTGCGACTGAAATGATCTTCACCTCACCAAAAGAACAACGGACGCAAGATTATATTACGGGACGTTTTGGATAGGTGAATTGAGGAGTATAAGATATGTCTATGAATCATACTGTCCGTTCTTATGATGCAGAACTAAAATATTTAAAAGCAAGGATTACAGAAATGGGGAGCCATGCAGAAAGGATGATTGAACGTTCTGTCGCATCGGTTGTGTGTAGTGATCTTCAACTTGCAACGACAGTGATTGCCGATGATGTATTTTTAGATGAAGCAGAACGTGACATTGATGAAAAAGCGGTTGCTATTATTTGCAAACGTCAACCGATGGCTGTAGATTTGCGTGAAATTATTGGAGCCATTCGTATTTCTTCTGATCTTGAGCGGATTGGGGACATGGCCAAAAACATTGCTAAGAGGACTGTTGCACTTTCAGAAATACGTCAATCTACTTCCTTTTATCATGGGCTTGAAGCGATTACAGCTTTAGCTCTCAATCAATTAAAAGAAGTCTTAAATGCTTATACGAGTCGCTTATTAGAGCGTGTTGACGCGGTGCGTGAGCGTGATGAGAAGATTGATGCTTTGTATACTTCTCTTTTTCGTGAACTTTTGACGTATATGATGGAAGATATGCGCAATATTACGGTTTGTACGCACTTACTGTTTTGTTTAAAGAATATTGAACGAATTGGTGATCATGTTACTAATATTGCTGAAATGCTGCATTATATCATAACGGGTTACCATATGTCCTCTGATCGTCCTCGCGATGACCTTACTTATAAAGTTGGGGTAGATGAGAAGAAAATAAATTAAAATTTTTCTTATATGTATAAAATAAGTTTGTAGATATGTGAGTATTTTCTTACAGTGCAGCTATAGAAAGAATAAGATAACCATCTTATGGAAAAGCACAAAGAAGCAACAAAGAGTTTTTTCAGAGAAGCATGGCAGATTGCTAACTCTTTGTTTGACATATTTGTATATTAGATGATATCATCACTCGTATTGTGGCAGGAGGGGAGTTTTCTAGGGGAATTTCCTTTCAGATCATTTTGTTAAAATTTTATATTCAAAGGGGATATCTGTATTATTTTTTTCGTATGTAGAAGAAATGGATAGTGTTATTTTATTATAATTGAAACGTATAGGTTATTATAGCCTATATTGAACCGTGAAGAATAACAATATTGATCTGTAAATTAAGAGTTTTTTATTTTTTATTTTGCATAGATACTTTTTGATTACCTCTTGTATTAAAATTTTGCTGAGTGGTAACAATTAGCTATGTACTTTATTGAGAGATACATTTAAAGCTCATTTCAAAACTTGAATAGCTCAGAGATTATAGGAATGTGTTGCATAAGATGAAAAAAAATCGTTTGAATGTTTTTGTTACCTGTTGTGTAGCGCCATTAGTTGTTGTGGGATGTGCTTCAAGTCATTTAGATACTGGAAAAGTAAATAATAATAAGACAAAAACGGTTACGTATCCATTGACAGAGCGTCAATGTCTTATGAGAGCGATGTATTTTGAATCAAATCGCACAAGCCGAGAAGGGATGATTGCCGTTGGAACGGTTGTTATGAATCGTGTTAATTCAACCGCCTATCCTAAGACAATTTGTGGTGTTGTTGGTCAATATAGGCAATTTGCTCCTGGTGTTTTAACGCGTCCTATGACGGAAAAAGCATCTGTTGCTCGTGTAAGAGAGGCGGCTGATGCTGTTTTACGGGGTGAACGAGATAAGAAAGTTAAAAACGCTAAGTTTTTTCATACCGCTGGTTTGTCTTTTCCGTATAAAAACATGCATTATGTTCAGGTTGCAGGGGGAAATGCTTTTTATGAAAAACGATCACGTGATGGGTCGCTTCAAATTCCTACGAATAATCGCCCTTATGATGTTGCTTATGCCTTTGCCCAAGAACGTTCTGGTAATACGCCAAGCTTTGTAGATGAAAGTTTAGAAAGTAGAGGAATAAGAACAGAAAAGAGTATATCTTCTTCTACACAGGTAGCACAGTCCAAGACGGACCATCCTACGTCTTTTGCGATGGTACAGCTTGATAAAGTTCCCATTCCCGCCTATGCGCCTCAACATCCCGCTAGGAAAGAGGAAAATAAATCGGTTATGGCGTTGCCTTCATCAGATCAGTTAAATGCAATTGTTGCAATGTTAGAAAAGCGGTACACAATCCGATAATTTTTGCACGACCAAAGAAGGGTTTTATCATCCCTTGCGGTTTATGAATTAAGTAAATCCTTTGGCGATGATAACACTTACAAATATAGGTGAGGAAAGTAAATTCAAAGGATCTGAAAAACAATTTATAATATGACGACATAAAGAACGCATTCTATTTAAAGAAGGGTATTGGTAATGTACTTTGATATTCATGAGACAATTTCGCCTGAAATGCTTAATCGTCTTGCAGAAATTACAGTGAAAGTGGGGTTGAATTTACAAGAGGGGCAGGATCTTGTTTTAACTGCTCCAGTTTCAGCGTTACCTTTTGTTCGGCGTATTGCATATCATGCTTATAAGGTTGGTGCTGGTGTCATTACACCAATTTTTAGTGATGATATGTTATCACTTACACGGTTTGAAAATGCCCATACAGCTAGTTTTGATTGTGCCCCTTCTTGGCTCTATGAGGGAATGGCAAAGGCTTTTGAAAATGGGGCAGCGCGTTTAGCGATTGTTGGTGATAATCCTTTGCTCCTTTCCAATCAGGATTTTGATAAGGTTTCACGTTTAAATAAAGCCACTTCAATAGCTTACCAGCCGGCACTCAAGCAAATATCAAATTTTGCTATGAATTGGTCGATTGTTGCTTATCCAACAGCAGGATGGGCTGAGGCAATGTTTCCTTCTTTACCACTTAATGAGGCGATTAAAAAATTAGCTGATGCAATTTTTTCTGCTTCACGTGTTACAGGAGAAGATCCGGTGCAGGCGTGGACTGTCCATAATGCACATTTGAAGAAACGGTCATCTTGGCTTAATGAGCAGCGTTTTTCTGCCTTACACTTTACAGGGCCAGGGACTGATTTAACTGTTGGTTTGGCAGATGATCATGAATGGCATGGTGGTGCATCCATTGCTCAAAATGGTGTTATTTGCAATCCGAATATTCCGACAGAAGAAGTTTTCACGACTCCTCATGCTCATAAGGTTGAAGGTTTCGTTCGCTCAACAAAGCCCCTTTCCTATCAAGGAACTCTGGTTGATAATATTGAAGTACGTTTTGAAGCAGGGCGTATTGTTGAGGCTCGTGCATCAACAGGCCAAGAAGTTTTACAGCAGGTTTTGCAAAGTGATGAGGGTGCAAGCCGGTTGGGCGAAGTTGCCCTTGTGCCCCATTCTTCACCAATTTCTAAGAGTGACCTCCTTTTTTATAATACCTTATTTGATGAAAATGCTGCATGTCATATTGCTTTAGGGCAGTGTTATTCCAAATGCTTTTTAGATGGAGCGTCATTGACAGCAGAAGAGATTGCAGCGCGTGGTGGGAATAAAAGTATCATTCATATTGACTGGATGATTGGTTCTGGTGAAATTGACATAGATGGCATTACCCAAGATGGTGTAAGAGTTCCTGTATTTCGTAAGGGTGAATGGGCTTAATTTTGTTACCATAAAACACCGTCATTTGAGGTGGGGTGGGATGTAAGTCTCATTGATACGTTAAGTATTTTAGAGTGTGTGGTATATATTCAAGGCAGGGCTTGACCATAAAGCCTTTAGTTAAATGACTCACATGAGTAGGAATCCAAGTAAAATCCACTCATCAAGAATTTGTTTAGTAGATGTAGAGGAAGTCTTCGTTTTTTGGGGGGGGAAGAAGTCAATTTATCAGTGATACGATTGGAAAGTGTATAATTATTAAAGAAGAGTAATGCCTGAGCTTCCTGAAGTAGAGACAGTTCGTCGTGGACTTGAGTCCGTTGTAACTGATGCAAAGATAGTATCTGTCAAACTTAATCGTAGAGATTTGCGCTTTCCTTTTCCTGAGGCTTTTTCTGAGCGCCTTATTGGCAGAACAATTATAGAACTTGGTCGGCGTGCGAAATATTTATTATTTCATCTTTCTCAGGATGAAACGATTTTAAGCCATTTAGGAATGTCTGGTTCATGGCGTATAGAGAATGATTTTTTAAGAAAAACTTACTCAGCGTCAAGTAAATTAGTTAAACATGATCATTTTGTCATGGATATTCAGACAAAGAATGGTGACGTTTATCGTCTTATTTATAATGATGTGCGTCGCTTTGGGTTTATGCTTTTAGTCGATACGGATAAGCTTTATGAACATCCACTTTTAAATAAGCTAGGTCTTGAACCTATGAGTAATTCGTTTTCTGGTCGTTATTTACAAAAGGCTTTTGTTAATAAAAAAATGTCTCTCAAGGGTGTTTTACTTGATCAGTCTATTGTTGCAGGTCTTGGGAATATTTATGTTTGCGAAGCACTTTGGCGGAGTCGTTTGTCTCCACAACGTGGTGCATTTACATTGGCATCAAAAACGACACGTGCATGTGAATTTGCAGATTCTTTAGCACAAAATATACGCAATGTGATTTCTGAAGCCATTTTGTCTGGTGGCTCTTCTTTACGTGATTATATGCGTATAGATGGTTCACTTGGTTATTTTCAGCATGCTTTTTCAGTTTATGGACGAGAAGGCAAGCAATGTTTGGAATGTGGAGCGCCTATTATGCGCATTTTACAGGCTGGACGTTCAAGTTTTTACTGCTCACAATGTCAAAAATGAATAAGGCGTCTTGCAAAATCTTACAAGAGGCTTAAAGTCATCGTATCTATAATATAATTACACAAGGCTTGAAAGGTTTTTTTTATGCTGAATAAAGTACTAACACATCTTGATGGAAATATAGAGAAGAGCCTTGAACGCCTTTTTTCTCTTTTACGTTTTCAATCGATTTCTACCGACTTAGCTTATAAGGATGCATGTCGTAAAGCAGCTGATTGGTTGGTAGAAGATTTAAAAACAATAGGTTTTGAGGCTTCACGGCGCGATACACCAGGTCATCCAATGGTTGTTGGACATCATCCAGGACCTTCAGATGATTGTTTGCATGTGTTGTTTTACGGACATTATGATGTTCAACCTGTTGATCCATTGAGTTTATGGGAGGATGATCCATTTACACCTTCTTTAAAAGAGAGAGATGGAGAGAAAGTTATTTGTGCTCGTGGAGCTTCAGATGACAAAGGTCAGTTGATGACTTTTATTGAAGCATGTCGTGCATTTAAGAAAGAAACAGGGCAGCTTCCTATTAAAGTTACTATTTTATGTGAAGGCGAGGAAGAGAGTGCTTCTCCTTCCCTTATTCCTTTTTTAAAAGCAAATACAGATGAACTTAAGGCAGATTATGCATTGGTTTGTGACACGTCAATGTGGGATGCGAATACACCATCTATTGCTCTTTCTCTTCGGGGAATTATGGCAGAAGAGATTATTATCACAGCAGCTAATCGTGATTTGCATTCTGGTTATTTTGGAGGAGTAGCAGCTAATCCCATTCGTATTTTAACGAAAATCTTAGCAGGACTTCACGATGAAAATAATAGGGTAACACTTCCTGGTTTTTATGATGGAGTAGAAGAAACACCTCCACATATTTTACAATCATGGAATGCGCTTAATTGTACTGCTGAAAATTTTCTTGGTCCTATAGGACTTTCCGTTCCAGCTGGTGAAAAAGGGTGGAGCATTTTAGAGCTTGTATGGGCACGTCCTACCATGGAAATTAATGGTATTAGTGGCGGCTATGAAGGGGAAGGGATGAAAACGGTTATTGCTTCTCAAGCGAGTGCAAAAGTATCGTGTCGTTTGGTGCATAAGCAAGATCCAGAGAAAATACGCCAAGCGTTGCGTGATTATGTACGTAGCTCAATTCCTGCTGATTGTAAGGTTGAATTTAAGAATCACGGTTCTTCTCCGGCACTTCAGATTTCTGATGATTCATCTTTTATCAAGGAGGCGAAGGATGCCTTATCACAAGAGTGGGAAGTGCCTGCTGTCTTGACAGCCATGGGGGGATCGATCCCAATTGTAGCAGATTTTCGATCAATTCTTGGTATGGAAACTCTTTTGGTTGGTTTTGGACTGGCTGATGACCGTATTCATTCTCCTAATGAAAAGTATAATTTAAAATCGTTTCATAAAGGGCAGCGGTCTTGGGCGCGTATTCTTGCAGCTTTAGCAAATAGGAGGGTAAATGGCTGAGATTCGTGTTCATCAAGGTGATTTACCAAACTTAGATAATTATCAAACTGATGCTGTTGCGATTGATACCGAAACTTTAGGATTACAACCCCATCGTGATCGTTTATGCGTTGTTCAGCTTTCTTCTGGAGATGGTACTGCTGATATTATACAGATTGCTAAAGGACAAAAGAATGCACCTAATTTGGTCAAGCTTCTTAAAGATAAAGCAGTCGTAAAAATATTCCATTTTGGGCGTTTTGATCTTGCTATTTTAGCACATACATTTGGTGTTATGCCAGAGGCTATTTTTTGTACAAAGATTGCTTCGAAACTCACGCGTACTTACACGGATCGTCATGGCTTGAAAGAAATTTGTAATGAACTGCTGAATGTGAATATTTCTAAACAGCAACAATCTTCGGATTGGGCGGCAGAAACGTTATCACAGGCACAAATTGAATATGCTGCGTCGGATGTGTTATATTTACATCGTTTAAAAGTTATATTTGAAGAACGTTTAAGACGTGAAGAGCGAGAAAATGTTGCCAAGGCATGCTTTCAATTTTTGCCTATGAGAGCTAGGCTTGATCTTTTAGGATGGGCGGAAGTTGATATTTTTGCGCATAGCTAACTTTAAAATTGGCTTTTAAATAGAGCTAATTATTGATGTGAGAGGACAAAATGCTTGTACATTATGGGCATTTTATCCTCTCATCTTTTCTGATAAGAATTATAATAAATTCTTAAGTGCTATTTCATTTGAAGTTTAGGTAATAAAAGTACTTTTGCGAATTCATATTTTTTTATTTTTGTAACAGCTTTTATTTGAAACAAAGCAATTTTGAGGAGAGGCTGAAAACATACGGTCGGTTGGAAGACTTAAATCTCTGCAACCGGTATACAGCCTAATTGGGGGAGAATATGAATGTGTAAATGTAAAAAACAAATCTCATCTTTACCATCATTTTTAATTCTGCTTTATAGCTTTCAAAAGTATTTAAAGCAATATCTGTTAAATAATAGAGATTACGCATTGCCTCATGTTTTTAATGGATTTACGTTCTTCGTGTAAAACAGAACGCCCTAAACGGAATATATTTGTGTTGCTAATTCATGTGCTTTTTTAAAGAAACCGGCACCCAAGTCCATTTTACGGCGGCGCTTATGAATGGTATAATGATAACGCCCTCAAAAATATGATATAAAATCTATTGAACACTACCATCTTCATGCTTATGGAGTAACAAGCCGCTATCATCCACACAACTGTGCCAATTCCCAATGTTGTGTAAGTCCTTAGCCCTTGGTACGGTTCATAAGAGACATTTTTAGTCTTTTTTATCCACACAGCTTTCCCCACTTATAACGTGCAAACAAATGGTGTTGATTGATTCAACATGAAAAAGATTTGGAATGAGAGAATCTTATGGTATTTAGGGTTCTTATTCAATATGAATAACGATAAACTATCATTATAAATCAATATACTATATGATTAATGTATAAAGATAACCACGATTATACTGAACAATGCAAAGAACGACTCCTAGAAAAATTTGTTAGAAACAAGTCAGCAAGAGCGCTTTTTACTCAATCAAAATGTTGCAATAGCTTTTGTATTTAAGCATTCTCGTAAGAATTTCTCCTTTTTTCAAGACTTTTATCCATATACAAACCTTATTTATGATGTGTAAGCGAATAAATTTGCTTAATGTATAATGAACAAGTTTGAAATGAGATAATATTCTAATATTTGAGGGGGGTATTCAATATGGAAAATATAGATTATATATATAAATCAATATGTTGGTGTAAAATTCGTATAGTTTATTATTTTCAGACGATACTTCGTGCCTTTATTTATTACTCGATAAGTAATTTCTATGTTGGCAGAGCAGGGCAATTTTCTTTTATTTTAAAAGCAAAATTCTCCAAAGCTTTATTTTAAAGGATTTTCACTTTTTATCTATAAACACATTATTTTTCTCTGGAAATTTGCAATGAAGGCACTAGATAAAATCCATTATGGATATTTAATGAGGTTAAATTTATGAATATAAAATATTTTATTACAACTTTTGCTACTTTTGCTTCAATCTCTATCACTCAGAGTGCGAGTTTTTTAGCGTCTCAAAACCTTGTACAGAGAGCATCTTCGACTATTCCTCCAATAGGTTTTTTTTCTGGTGAACAGCTTTGCAAGTTATTATCTGAAGTTTTTCAGATAGAACTTTCTTGCACAAATAACAGCGAATGCATAACAGCAGCTAAGTTAGTACCTGTGTTACATTCTGGTAAAAAAAGAGATCATTATCCTAAAAAAAGACCAGGGAAAAGAGGACGGCCAAACCTATTTGCACGAGGTCCAATGAGTTTTTAAAAAGTGAAAAAAACATAAAGAAGTATAATATATGCTTTGAATATGTCAAAAAGGAATAAATGCCTAAATTAAAAACAAAGAGCAAGCGTGATGAAATTGCATGTAATCTTGTTGCAGTTCATAGGGTAGTGAAGATCTTGTTCTGTAGGGTACAAGCATTCTTTACAATGATGAAAAAATAATCAAAGAGCTATTCACATTTGGTTATACGAAGGATGAAGCTAAAAACGTTGTTTGTATGAATTTAAATGGAACTGTTACATTTAGCTGCTCTCAATATTGTAACAGTCTTCATTGTTATAATATTGAGAATATTAATAGGAGCCATTCTAGCTTTTAAATAGTTTTATTTATTCACACACTTGCGCGTTTATGAGGTGCAGGGGGGATGGTTTCTTTAATATAAAAAGGCTTAAGATAAGAGCATCTTCAATATTACAGATGAATGAATATAAAAGATATTTTTTCATTATAAATCAATATATTATATTTTCATGTCAATAGTATACGCTTTACACGAAGGATACTGTGACACAGATTTTTTGCAAAATTATAAAGGAGAGCAAATGTGAGGAAAAGGGATCATTTGTGCATGGGCATAGTTTAATTCTCATTTATTACAGATCAAGCAATTAAGGGTGCTTTGATTGGCTTTTTGTTTTTTTTATAAGTGTGTCATTTTTACTACAGATATCTGAAGATGGGGCTCTATATGAAATGATGTGTTCAAATAAATATTCAGCTATGGAGAGAAAATATGAATATGAAATGGTTAATAACAGCTTCTGCTTTCGCTTTTGTTTCAGCTTCAGCAGCTCAAGCAGCAGATGTTATTGTTCCCCCCAGTCCAACACCTGTTGCTCCCGTTATTGTTGCTCCAACTTTTTCTTGGACAGGTTTTTATGTTGGGGGCCAGATTGGTGGTTTTTCGGGTAAAACGAAAATGGATATTCTCAGTAATGGAAACAAGATTCCAGCGCCTGATGACCTTTTGCCTAAACTATCTGGTTTCATGGGTGGTCTTTACGCAGGTTCCAACGTTGATCTTGGTAATGGCCTTATTCTAGGTGTTGATACAGATATCATGTGGTCTAATAAAGATGATACGAAGACAGGAAAAACATATGTCATTGCCCCAGAACACATCAATTATATTAACAAGGTATTAAAAGACGCTGCAATTAATATTGGTAAAGATGCGCTTGTACCTGGTGCTAAACGAACCCACAGTTTCACTTTTAAACAAAAATGGGCTGGTGCAACGCGCGTGCGTATTGGTTTTGCAGCTGAACGCATTATGCCTTATGTTGCTGGTGGTATCGCTTATACACAGCTTCAAGATAGTGCGTTGATTTCAATAACAGATAAAGATTCAGACAAAGTAATCGCTTCTGGTACTCTGTCTGATGAAACAAAGACCCTTGTTGGTTACACGCTTGGTGCTGGTGTTGATTTAGCAATGACCAATAACGTTATTGTCCGTGCGGAATATCGTTACTCTGATTTTGGTAAAAAGAAATTCTCAAATGATAAATATGAGACTTCTTACAAAACCAATGATTTCCGTGTTGGTGTTGCTTACAAATTTTAACAGATGGTAAGTTAAATAACAGAGGCTCTGTCAAAAACAGAGCCTCTGTTATTTTCTGTTGCTATATTATCACACAATACATAATTTATTGTGGATATGAAAAGATATTATTCAGATTTTCTTAAAAAAATCATAAGCAATAAAAATAATTACATTTAAAAATCAATAAGTTATTTGTATATATATCTTTAGGTTTCTTATACAAAATCAAGCTATGAAGCAATTTTGTCTGGGATGTGCCCTCCATTTTCTGTGACTGTATCATTTTTACTACAGCTTTTCTTTCTGTAATCTTGTAGCACTTTGCTCATAAATAAATTAGGAGCAAAGTTTATGAATATAAAATCTTTAGTAACAACTTCTGTTATCGCTATAGCGGCAGCTTCTGCAGCACAAGCTGCTGATGTTGTCATCCCTCATGAAACAGCCCCAGCAGTCATCGCAGCAGCCCCTTCATTTTCTTGGACAGGCTTTTATATCGGTGGTCAAGTTGGTAACTTTTCAGGTAAAGTTGATGTAGTTGATTCAGAAACAAAAAAGAAAATTACAGATAAAGACTGGACACCTAAGCCTTCCGGTTTTATGGGGGGTATTTATGTAGGTTCTAACGTAGATCTTGGAAATGGCCTCATTCTAGGTGTTGAAACCGATGCAGTCTGGGCTGACCGCGAAGATTCAAAAGCGCATTCAGCAGTCATTGGGGAAGCAGGCCTTCAAACTTTCAAAGATGAGCTTACAGAAGCTAAAGCTACACCTGCTACAGGAAAAACTATTGCTGGTATCGTGGCGACTGACAAACGTGTAGAGGGCACCTCTATAAAAGAAAAATGGTCTGGTGCAACACGCGTTCGTGTTGGTTTTGCAGCAGTTGATCGCATTATGCCTTATGTTGCTGGTGGTATTGCTTATACGCAGCTGCAAGTGGTTGATTCTCTTAAGGCAGCGACAGCTGAAGGTGCCGAAATCGCTTCTGCTAAAGTGTTTGATGAAACGAAAACGATGGTTGGTTTCACTGTAGGTGGTGGTATTGACTTTGCAATGACAGACAATGTTCTGTTGCGTGCAGAATATCGTTACTCAGACTATGGTAAAAAAGCATTTGTAAAGGACGGGGATAAATTAGCTTACAAAACCAATGATTTCCGTGTAGGTGTTGCATACAAATTCTAATTTCATCAACAACGAAATGATGAAGACAAAATAAATTGTTATGAGGCTCTGTTAAAGACGGAGCCTCTGTTATTTTTATTGTTATATTATTACACACTCCATATTTATTGGAGGTGTAAAAAGATTTTTTATAAACGATATGCAATAATTACTCGGTAAAATCAATGAATTATACGGATTCATAACTTACAATTTCTTGTGAAACGTGAAGTTATGAAATGACTTTATCTTGCGGCAGCTTTTGTTTCCTATGACTGTATCATTTTACTACAGTGTTTTTTATGTAGTCGTATAATACTGTGCTCGTAAATAAATGAGGAGCAAAGTTTACGAATATAAAATCTTTAGTCACAACTTCTATTATCACTATGGCAGTAGCTTCTGCGGCGCAAGCTGTTGATATTATCATTCCTCGAGAAACAGCTCCAGCAGTTATCACAGCCTCTTCATTTTGGGGAACAGATTTTTATTTTTGTAGTCAAGTTAGCAACTTTTTAAGTCAAAATTGATGTATTTGATTTAGAGAAAAAAACTCCATACAAATATGGATTGCCTAAGCCTTCCGGTTTCATAGGTGGTATTTATTTAGGTTGCAACGTAGATCTTGGAAATGTCCTCATTCTAGGTGTTGAAACCGATGCAGTCCGGGTAGACCGAGGAGAGACGAAGACGGTCTCAAAGATTCTTACGATTAATGATTTTAATGATGAATTTGAAGATGCTGGTGTTACATTGGATGAAAATGAAAAGTTTCAAAAGGGTTACACAGCAGTTTATCGCATTGGTTTCAAAGAAAAAAGGTTTGGTGCAACACGGGTTCGTGTTGGTTTTTCCGTCGCTGATCGTATTATGCCTTATGTTGCCGGTAGTATTGCTTATGCGTAAATACAGGGTGTTGGTAAAATTTCAGGAACAAAAAAATCGGCAAATGATAACCCAAGTAAAGCATTTTCTGCTACGGTATTTGATAAAACAAAAACGATGGTGGATTTCACTCTTGGTGGTGGTATAGATTTCGCGATGACAGA
The DNA here is from genome assembly GCF_042193395.1 of Bartonella sp. TT29SHDZB. Classification (NCBI taxonomy): domain Bacteria; kingdom Pseudomonadati; phylum Pseudomonadota; class Alphaproteobacteria; order Hyphomicrobiales; family Bartonellaceae; genus Bartonella; species Bartonella sp. TT29SHDZB. The sequence continues at coordinate 4,502 of NZ_JBHILQ010000005.1, read as the reverse complement.
TCATATTCTGCTTCGTGCGGAATACTGTTACTCAGACTTTGGTAAGAAGGAATTTAAAAAGGATTACCTTAAACTAGGCTACAGAAGCAATGACTTTCATGTAGATGTCGCTTACAAGTTCTAATTTCATCAAAAGTGCAATTATGAATAAAAAGTATTAATAAAAAGTTAAATTTTCAAGAGATCTTGACTTTTACAAAACCGCTGTTTTCTGGGGTTTTATTTGTATGATTGTGACATTTTTACTACAGCTTTTCTATCTGTAATCTTGTAAGGTCGTTTGATAGTCAATTTAGGAGCAAAATTATGAATACAAAATCTTTAATAGCAACTTCTATTGCCGCTTTAATTTCAGCTTCTGCAGCACAAGCTGCTGATGTGGTGATTCCTCATGAAGTCGCACCAGCAGTTATCGCTGCAGCCCCTTCGTTTTCTTGGACAGGTTTTTATCTTGGTGGTCAAGTGGGCAACTTTTCGAGTAAAACTAAAGTAACTATTCCAGGAGAAGATAAAGGACTTTTCAAAAAAGATAACACACCTAGTCCTTCTGGTTTCATGGGTGGTATTTATGCCGGATCTAACGTAGACCTCGGAAATGGTCTCATTCTCGGTGTTGAAACCGATGCAGTTTGGGCGGGCCGTGAAGAATCAAAAACAGCCCGTGAATTGACTCTTACTGAAAAAAATGCAGAAGATTTTAATGCTGCCCTTGAAAAAGCTAAGGTTGAATTAAAAGATCAGCAACGGTTTGAAATAGGTGACAAGGTAACGGAAAAGCACAGTTACAAAGAAAAATGGTCTGGTGCTACACGTGTTCGTATCGGTTTTGCTGCTGTTGACCGTATTATGCCTTATGTTGCTGGTGGTATTGCCTATGCGCAGGTACAGGGCATTCAATCAGTTACAGGAAAAGGAGAGAGAGTTAAAGTTGAGCAAAAAGCTGATGTGGTTGAAAAACCACCAGTTAAGCAAAATGTAGATTTGACTGGTGGTACTTGGGCTGATGACACGAAGACAATGGTTGGTTTCACTATTGGCGGCGGTGTTGACTTTGCAATGACAGACAACGTTCTTTTACGTGCAGAATACCGTTACTCCGATTTTGGTAAAAAGAAATTCGCAAACGATACACGTGAATTCAACTACAAAACCAATGACTTCCGTGTAGGTGTCGCTTACAAATTCTAATTTCGTAAAAATGAAATTAGAAGCATAAAAAATACTAAGGCCTCGTTTAACGGGGCCTTTATTTTATTAGCTCTCTATTTTATCTCTCTTAATCCCTTCATTTTGTATTATAAGGCTTAAAAAAAGTTTTATATTATAAAAGGCGAATTAGTAGTATGTATCTATTTTATAACTAGTTATTATATAAAATCTTATATCACGGCTATCATTTTACGCTTAAGTGAAAAGTATTTAATTAATCTCAGAAATAGGACAAGATCATAACCAGTGACGAACATTAGTCTACTTTTATATACCAGATTAGAGCGAGCGTACTACATATATCTGTTAGAGTAAGTTCTGAAACGGGAATACAGCCTCATTGGGGAAGAATATAAAGTTACAAAGAGAAAAACTAGTTTCCAACTTTATCATCTTCTTTTAATTTAGCTTTACGATTTTCAAAAGCATTTAGAGCAATGTCTTTTAAATAATGAAAATGAAGATGACGCATTGTCTTACGTTTTTGTTTATTGCATTTTTTAATGAGATCATACTCCTCATGCAAAACAAAACACCCTAAACGGAATACACTTGTTGTTGTGTATTCACACATTTGTTTTAAAGAAATATTTTTCAAAGTACATCAAGCCCACTTATGTCTCTGGACAAGATTTGAATATTCTAGGCTCTGATGTTCAAGCAACGGATAAACTTCTCTTGCAAGCTGAGGGCAATGTTTCTATTGATGCCACACGCAACAGCATGGACAATCAGAATGGGAGTGAAACATCTCATGTTGCCTTGCACAATGGCTCTCATTTAAGTTCTGGAAAAGAGACCACTGTTCTATCGGGTGGCGATATCCATATTGCTGCTTCCGATATAGATGCCAAGGGCAATGTTGGACTTGGCGCCCAAGGGGAGATAACAATAGGGGTGAGAAACGATGAGATGGAGTATCATCTTCGCACCAAAAACACGAAAGTGGATATGCAAGCCTCTCATGCCGTTGGCTCTTCGATAAAATCGGGAGGTGACACCACTGTCATTGCAGGGCAGGATGGCAAACCGCATGATCTTAGCATCACAGGCAGTTCCATTGCGGCTGATGGCAAGGTAGGGCTGAAAGCCAGCAACGATGTCCTGATCAATAATGCAGAGGATAGCTTACATTATGAGATGTCGTACCATAAAGACGGTGGGGTGTTTAGTAGCAGTAAATCTGAGCATAACAAGATGGATGTGCGCCAAGTTGTGGGGTCAAGCATAACAGGGGGTGAAGGCATTGCCATTGACTCAGGCAACAATACGGAAGTTATAGCCTCGACGCTCATAGCCGGTAAGGCAGAGGAAACGTCAGGAGAGAAAGCACCAGAAGATCAGAAACAAGCGGATATTACCATTCACTCTGGGGGAAAGATTGTCATAAAAGGCGCCCAAGAACACTTGGATCAACAAGAACAATCGTCATCAAGTGGCTTTTTGCATGAGAAATCGTCCGATACATCTCAATCGCATACCACAACGGTTTCCTCTATCCTTGGGGCAACGGGCAACATCGTGTTAGACGCACAAGGAGAAGCCAAGATTTCTGCTTCTCATCTTCTTTCCGGTCAAGATATCAATGTGAGCGGAGAAAGTGTGACGATTGATGGCATGACAGATCATCATAAAAGCCATTCAGAAACCCATGAAACGGGTTTTGGTGTGGGATCAGGCAAGGGCTTTGTGTCGATATACGGGAGTGAGGGAAAGACAGAAAATGAAGAGAGTTTTGAGCATCAAGGTTCTTCTCTCAATGCGGATGGCAATATCACCATCACTGCCAAGAAAAAAGATGTGAAAATTGTTGGCTCTGATCTTGCAGGTGAGAATATTAACCTTTCGGCAGCTCGTGATGTCAATGTGCTTGTTGGTCACAATCGTCATAGGGCAAGCTCAAAGGAAGAACGTACAGGTTTTGGGTTTCAGTTTGAAAAGAGCAACAGCGGTGCTTCCGTGGGTGTTGGAATTGCAAGCGCCAAAGATACGGGCGATCAATGGGAAAATACTTCCACACAATCACACATCACGGCACGCCAAGATGTGCAGATTACTGCTGACAATGATGTAAATATGCAAGCAGCCATTGTTTCGGCGGATCGTGATGTCAACATGGATGCCGGCAATAATATCACGCTTTCAGAAAGCTATGATACCTCTAACGGCAAAGAGACACATGAAAAGTCTTTTGCTGGTGTGACAGGCTCTGTCAATGTGGGCATTCTTGGTACAGTAAAAGATGTAAAGGATGCAGCCAAACGTTTTGGTCATGGGGATACAAAACACAAAATCGGCAATGGTCTTATTGCTGGTCTAAAAGGCTATGATCTCTATAGCAAAGGCAAAGGTCTTTATAATGAGATGAAGGGTGGAAACCTTAAACAGTCTATTCGTGATATTGCTGATGTTTCTGCTAGCGTAACCGTGGGCTTTAAGACAGAGAAGGCAGAAGCCTCTGTTCAGACCTCTACCGCGGTAACAGGTACAATAGAAGCAGGACGCGCTGTTAATATGCAAGCCCACAAAGGTAGCATCCATGGTGTTGGAGCCGATATTATTGCCGGTACAAACCCGATACAAAGCAATGATGAACAGAGCGGGAATATCACCATAGGAGCAGGTAAAGATATCATCTTTGAAAGTGCTCAAAATACGCAAAGCACAGAAAACCACACGCAAAGCGCTTCGATGAATGTTGGGTATAGTTATGGTACCGGTGGTCCAGGGTGGATGGGGAATGCTTCTTTTGGTAAAGGCAAGGGTTCCAGTGAGGAGGTTCAACAGAAGAACAGCCATATTATTGGCACCGGCACAGTTCACACAACGAGTGGGGCAAACACCACATTGGCAGGTGCTGTGGCTTCTGGAGAGCGTGTAGAAATGGAAGTAGGGGGTGATTTCGCCATTACCAGCCGCAGTGATACGGGACAAAGTTCTAGCAAGCAAAACTCTTTTTCCATTGGTTATAATAGTCGAGAAAAGGAGGGTACAGCCACAACCAATATTTCCTTGAACAAGGATAAATCCTCTAGTGATTATCATAGTGTTGTGGAGCAATCAGGCATCAAAGCGGGTGATGGCGGCTTTAAGATCAACGTTAAAGATAAAACAACGCTGACCGGAGGACTTATTTCCAGCACTGCGCCGGCAGATAAAAACAGCCTAACCACAGGAAGCATCAGCACCAGTGATATCAGCAACGGTGCGCATGCTCAAGCTAGCAGCCAAGGTTTAAGCATTTCTGCGGGTGGTCCGATGTATCAGGGCAAATATGGTGTCGGGAAAAACAT